>NZ_WBKL01000023.1:0-51057 GCF_015714705.1 Nostoc sp. NZL
TAATAATATTTTCTTATCTTATTATTTGTCAAATTTATGATAAATTTAATTTAGTCTAATTATTAATTAAAAAATCCCTGAATTTGATTTTTTCTGAAATAAAAGCCCAAAAAATAAGGGGAAGATGAACTTATCTTCCCCTGCTCTATTGTTTTTGTTATTGTCTGGCTTGTTAGCTTCTTTGAGTCTTTGTCGTAACATTTGCCTTTGTTTTTTGAGTTGCCGCTTCCTCGCAGAACCACCTCTACCCTTGTCATTCCTGCCTTCTTTACGGGGAGATTCCCATCTTTTCAGGCGCATAATTTCTAACCTCTTTACTATTTGCTTGGTAGTGGGCAGGAGGAGAATCGAACTCCTATGACCGCAAGGCCGCCACATTTTGAGTGTGGTGCGTCTACCAATTTCGCCACCCGCCCATATGTCCAACCTTAACTATTATACTCTAATTAAGTGATTTTGTAACAAGTCTGAAAATTAATTTTCAAAGTTTTGTAGGAATAATGTAGGTCTAAGAATTTTCTGGCTTACAGGCGTGGCAGGGTCAATAAACTAGAGTCAATATCCGGTAGTTTTGCACAGCCGCTAAGTGCCATTCCCAGATTTAACTCATCTTGTAGCAGTGAGATTACATGAGATACACCCACTTGTCCTGCTACTGCTAGTCCCCACAAAATGGGTCGTCCGATCAGTACTGCTTTTGCTCCTAATGCCAGAGCTTTGAGAATGTCTGTACCCCTACGAATGCCTCCATCCAATAGTACTTCTACTTTACCATCCACTGCTGCTACTATTTCAGCTAGGGCATCTAAAGAAGCGATCGCACCATCGAGTTGTCTCCCACCATGATTGGAAACAATAATTGCTTTGGCTCCATATTCTACAGATCGCACAGCGTCATCTCCCCGTAAAATTCCTTTGACGACTAAAGGCAATGGAGATAAAGATTGCAGCCATTCCAAATCGTCCCAAGTTACTGCTGGGTTTAGCTGTTGGGCAAAATAAGTAAATAAACCAGATTCGCCTTTTTCATGGGAAATATCTAGCCCTGAGATAGTAGCGAGATTAGCCAGATGTAAATCTAGGGGTAAGGCAAACTCGTTACGTCTATCTCTCTCTCGCTGTCCGAGAACAGGTGCATCTACAGTCAGACAAAGTGCTTTGTAGCCTGCTTTATAGGCTTTTTCTACTAAAGCACGAGTTAATCCCCGATCTTTATGGATGTAAAGCTGGAACCATTGCAGAGAATCAGGAAATTTATCACATGCAGTCGCCACTTCTTCAATACTCTTTGTGGCCATTGTACTTAACACCATGCCCACACCAGCTGATGCCGCAGCTAGAGCGGTAGCAACTTCTCCGTCTGGATGGGCTAGACATTGAAAAGCCATCGGCGCAATTAACAAAGGTAGTTGCAGGGGTTGCCCTAAAATAGAGGTAGTGAGATTGCGATCGCTAACATCGACTAATACACGAGGTCGCAACTTGATTCTCTCAAAGGCAGCACGATTATCTCGCAATGTGATTTCGTCCCAAGCACCACTGCTATAGTAATCAAGCGCCATTTGAGACAGATGCTCTTTTGCTAGCTTTTCATACTCAAAAAGATTTATAGGTTGAAAGCGATCGTCTTTGATTACAACTGTCATGGTAGCGGCTGTGGGTTAAGCACATTTTGAACATCTCACGCCAAGCTTTTTTTAGCGCTGCTGATTACCAGTTGTGATCTAGTGAATCTACCAGTTGCGCCACCCGCCCTGAGGTGTAACTTCATTAGTATACTTAAGTCCATGACTTTGGATTAAAGATTGATATTCTGTACTGCTTGCCCAACGGTCAATTTCTCGCGCCCGTAGTACTGGCACTGGATGGGTTAATTGGGCTGTGCGGGCAGCTTTAACCATTTCACCTAGTTCAGTCTTGCTAATATCATCGTAAGCGCGGGCTTGGGCAACAAAGGCATCAAGATTCAGTTGTGGCGCTAAAGTGGGGGAACCACCCGCCAACTTCATCAATACTGACATGACAACTTTGGGGTCTTGGGTTGCTAGTAATGCAGCGCGATCGCAGGTAAACTCAGCACAGCGTACCCATTCTAAAAGTTGTGCCTGTATCGCTTGAGCAACGAAGGTTCCGACATTGGGCACAATCGCCGCAGCTAATATTAATAAATTTACAGGAGTCAAATAAACGCTATGGTCACACTTGAGATGCCCCAGCTCGTGGGCAATTACTGCCTGTATTTCCTCAGGTGTGAGGATATCAATTAGGGATGTGTGTAGCACAACAAACGGCTGCTTACCCCGCACAGCAAAAGTATAGGCGTTGGGAGCCGGATGTTGCCGGACGTACAACTGGGGAGGCTCTATATCCAGGATTTTACAGGCATCTAACAACAGCTTGTATAAATCAGGCAGTTGCTTTTCACCCACCAGAACGCTAGAGGCAATATTTTCTACATAGAAAACCTGCTCTGCCATTGGCCCAAGCCAATTTCGCACTAACATATCTATGCCTGGTATTTGCTTGAGCGTCTTGGTAGCTTCCAGGTCTAATGGATGACGAAAGGAGTCAGCTTTTAAACCAATCAGCGGGGTTTTGAAGAAGGACATAGTGCAGCCAGCTATAAAAAAACACAACTATGGAATCTGGCTGATTAAAAAAACAGCCACCCACAGTTAGTATAACGATTTAACTAGGGTGGGCAGGGGAAGCAGGGAAACAAGGGAGAAAATTTTCTCCCTTGTTTCCCTCATTCCCTTTGCTCTCGCGTCAGTCTAAACCTATCAATTTCAACTTGAAAGGCTACTAATGCTAGGAGCGATTTCTGCATCTGCTGATGCTTCGCCCACACGGAGGATTTTAGCTCCCAATTGTTGCAACTTCATATCGAGTCGATCATAGCCGCGATCGAGGTGCTGTAATCCTTGAATTGTGGTTTTTCCTTCTGCCGCCAGTCCTGCTATAACTAGCGCTGCCGATGCTCGCAAGTCTGTGCCTAATACTGGTGCGCCAGACAATTTCGGTACTCCCCGAACAAAAGCAGCGTTGCCTTTGACACGAATGTCTGCTCCCAAGCGATTCAACTCTGAGGCATGACGCAAGCGATTTTCAAAGACGGATTCGTTAATCACGCTGTCGCCTTCGGCCAATGTCAGCAAAGCCATGAACGGCGCTTGCATATCTGTGGGAAAACCTGGATGGTATTGAGTTTCAATATCCGTTGCTTTGAGGGTTTCCGCTGGCAGAATGCGTAAGTGTTCAGGCTTTTCCTCAATTATTGTCACCCCAATATCCCGCAGTTTGGCAATCACTGGTATAAGATGTTCTGGAGCCACTGGCGAGAGAAGAAGTTCGGAACGGGTAATTGCTGCTGCCAGCAAAAACGTCCCGGCCTCAATGCGATCGGGAATTATACTGTAGTCAACAGAATGCAACTTGGGCACTCCTTCGACAATAATCCTGCTAGTCCCCGCCCCCTTAATCTTCGCTCCCATCGCGTTACAGAAGTTAGCTAAATCAACTACTTCCGGTTCTCTGGCAGCATTTTCGATGATCGTTTCACCCTCAGCCAGGGTAGCCGCCATCATCAAGTTTTCTGTTGCTCCAACACTGGCGATGTCTAAGTAAATCTTCGCACCTTTTAATCTTTTGCTGCTGCCAGGAACATAGGCATTACAAATGCCATGCTCAATCTGTACCTCAGCCCCCATTGCTTGCAGTCCCCGAACATGCAAGTCAACTGGTCTTGCCCCAATAGCACAACCACCTGGTAAGGGCATCTGCGCTACTCCTAATCTTGCCAGAATGGCACCAATGGCGAAGAAACTCGCCCTCAGTTGGGTAACTAGTTCGTAGGGAGCTTTTGATGTTTTAATTTCGCTGGCGTTGATGTCTAAAATATCACCTTGCCGCGTTAAGCTTACACCCAAAGCCGATAACACCTGACCCATCCGCTCTACGTCCGCTAATAAGGGGACATTACGGATACGACAATCGCCCGGACACAGCAAGGCTCCAGCCATGATTACCAGTGCTGAATTTTTTGCCCCGCTAATTTTCACATGACCTCGCAAAGGATGCCCACCCCAAATTTGCAAGACTGAGGAGTCTGCTTCTGGAGCAATTTTAGCATCTGGTAAGCTGGTAGAAGGATTGATAAGCCTACCTCCAAAAGTAATACGTATTTTATATGTTTGAAGTTGGTTTTGATTCTACAGTAAAGATTCAAATTGTCCACGTTTTAGGGCAACATCTTGCATAAAAAAATTGTTTTTTGGTGAAAAATGCGGGCTGAAAAGACGTAATAGCAAGTGTTTTGAGCTTTTGAAAAATTTAATAAAAACGAAGGAAGAAGTAGTAGTTTTAAGCAAAATTAAATACTCAGTAAAATAACTTAAGTGTTCTCTAAAAATCAATGCTGTACCGTTCAGTTAATATTTTGATTCGACCTAATCCCCTGAAAAACTTGTTTCCACTCTGAGCCTCTTAAACGAGGCATTATGTTTACACTTGACAAAGGTAAAACATAACGCAATAATAAGAAATTGTCGATAAAGACAAGTGCCAGCGGAACTGGCGGAATTGGCAGACGCGCTAGATTCAGGTTCTAGTGCCGCAAGGCTTCCGGGTTCAAGTCCCGGGTTCCGCATATTATTTAAGTTAGGAGTTAAAAGTGAAGAGTTATGAGTTGAAAGAAAACTAAATTAACTCCTAACTCCTAACTCCCAACTCCTAACTTTTTGATGTTGACCAGTTTACAAAATTCCCTAGTCAAGCAAATCCGCAAACTCCACTCCACCAAGGAGCGGCACAAGCAGCAGTTATTTTTACTGGAAGGAACACACCTGTTAGAGGAAGCTTGTGCGGTGAATTACCCACTAGAAACAGTGTGTTGTACCCCAGAATGGCAAGCAGCCCACTCCTCACTCTGGCAAGAAGCTTGTAGTAAAAGCGATCGCGTTGAAATTGTCAGTAAAGAAATCTTGGATGCGATCGCTACTACAGTCCAACCGGATGGTGTGGTTGCAACGGCAAAACGAAGCGTTGGCGCTTCGTACACCGGAGGTGTAGGCCAAACTCAACTACCATTTACTGGTTTAGTGGTAGCTTTAGAAACGGTACAAGATCCCGGCAACCTGGGTACGATGATCCGCGCTGCTGCTGCTGCTGGAGCATCAGGATTGTGGGTAAGTGGAGATAGTGTAGATTTAGACAGTCCCAAAGTTCTCCGGGCTTCAGCAGGGCAATGGTTTCGCCTACCAACAGCCGTAACCGAAGATTTAAAAGCTACAGTTCAACAAAGTCAGCAGGCAGGAATGCAGGTAGTGGCAACCTTACCCAGTGCGACTTTAACTTATTGGGAAGTGGACTGGCGCAAACCTAGTCTGATTTTACTGGGAAATGAGGGTGCTGGATTGTCGGCAGATTTAGCAGCGATCGCAGACAAGCAAGTAAGAATTCCTTTGAGTCCTGGGGTGGAATCTTTGAATGTGGCGATCGCAGCTGCTTTAATGTTGTACGAAGCTCGGCGGCAAATAAGTCAAGAGTTAGGATTTAGGAGTTAAAACTTATTACTCATGACTTTTTGTTATTTCTTCGAGATATTGTTCAATATCAGCAACTGCGTCCTCAAGAGCCGCTAAATCAATATCTGTCAAGTCTTGATCGAGTTCAACTTCACTGAGACTACTAGTATGCAGTTGTGCTAGTTGGGGGATTTCTTCATCCTCAGTTGAACTTTCTTGTAAGATATCTTCCAACTGATCGAGGGATTCTTGAAACACTTGATCCGCGACGCGGCGCTGTTGTGGTTGACTTTGCTCCATAATATTGACTTAAAAATCCTGATTTACTAAGCTAATTTTGATTCCAGTTCCTACAAATTTAAATTTTGCACTTATAACATCATAGTTGTGTATTCTTGATCGTCAGCATTACCGGGGTCAAAAATCAATCATTTGTTTTTCATTAGAAGAATTAAGATTCATTAAATGGCGAATAACAAACCATTTTTAGCTTGTGACACCTGGGTTTTGGATTTGCAAAAATTTGTCTAACATGACACTGGGAATTGGTCGTGGGCGCATTGTCTGTGCATCTACCCAAACCCATAGCGCCTCTGCCGTTACTAACAAATTATCTTGGTTTTGTTTACGAATTTCGTAGCATCGCAAAGCACGAGTCCCGCGCATTTCCTTCAACCAGGTAGTGACTTCTAGGGTATCGCCTGCCACTGCTGGGCGTAAATAGTCAATTTCTACCCGCCGCATCACAAATACACCACCTACTTGCCGATATACATCCAAGGTTAAGCCCAGGTATTCTGAGTGCTCAATAGCTGCTTGTTCTAGATAATTTTGGTAGACGGCGTTATTTACATGCCCAAGGGCGTCCATCTCATAGTGTCGGACGCGTAGCACAGTTTTGAACGGTAGCATAGTTTAGTTGGTACTGCGGCGCTGTTTTTTACACTTATCTATATTAGTTTTTCCATTTCAGTACGATGTAACACAATCAGAGGCAACATTCATTACCCGGCGGTACTGGGGTGGACGGTAAGGGCCTCGGAGTTTGTCGGCAATGCTCCAAATAAAACCAACGAACTCTTGATTATTAGAATTTTCTGTATTTAGCACCATAGGAATTTTGAGTAATTAAGTTAGTGTAAGGTATTCTCTATATCTTTAACGTAAACGAGAACCGCTATAGTGTCCGATTCCACAGAGATAATTTGGTAAGTTTTGGATGGAGAAATTAATTAAACCAGTGCGATTTTGGCTTTGTGCAACTATCATAATTTTGGGTTTATTCGGCTGCGATCGCTTTATCGGTAATTCTGGAGAACCAGTTGAGCGAGTGAGTGATGGTGATACGTTAGTAGTGAAAGATACCAATGGCAAAAATTTGACAGTGCGCTTTGCTTGTGTGGATGCGCCAGAGATAGCCCATACTAACAAAGAAAAGCAGAGTAAACGGACTAGCGATCGCAATCAATTTAGTTGGGGTGTGAAAGCCCAAGAACGGGTGCAAGAACTGGTGCAACAAGGAGGCGATCGCGTGACTTTGAATATCACAGATAGCGATCGCTATGGACGCAAAGTCGCCGAAGTCCGTTTAAAAAATGGCACTTTTGTACAACAGGTGTTGTTGCAAGAAGGATTGGCAAAAGTGTATCGTCCCTATTTAAACAAGTGTCCTAGCAAAGACTTAGTTCAACAAGCCGAAGCTAAAGCGAAGGAACAACGGCTTGGTGTTTGGAGTGATACTAAATTTGTTAATCCTTGGGAATATCGCAGCTTATATAAAAAGTAAAAACTCTTCTAATTAAATGCACTACATTTCTTGCCATTACATATTTGCAGGATTTAGCAACTTCCAAAATTCCCCCCTGCCTCCCCTACTCCTCTCCCCAAGTTTGCAGTTGCAAATAAACTAGTACCAGCGTCACTGCTAGTAACACCGTCGCTGCTGCTGCTGCATAACCAAAATCAAATTGAGCAAAAGCCTCTTGGTAAATGTAGTAAACCAGCAAATTAGTCGAATTCAGCGGGCCACCGCCAGTCATCACATAAACTTGTTCAAAACTCCGCAATGTAAAAATCGCGGTAGTGATGATTGCAAATATGACAGTAGGGCGCAATCCAGGCAGAGTAATATACCAAAATTGTTGCCAAGCATTTGCTCCGTCTAAATCTGCTGCTTCATAACGACTGGGAGGAATTGCTTGCAACCCTGCTAAAAAAACCACCATATTGAAACCGAGTTGTTTCCAAATACTCATTAAAATAATTACTGGCATTGCCCAAAATGTATCTCCTAGCCAAGGTATAGTTGGAATGCCAAAAAAATCTAACAATCTGTTAACTGGCCCTGATGTTTGAAACAGCCAGCGAAATCCCAAACCGGCTGCCACAAGTGAGATAATTGAAGGCAAAAAATAGGCACTCCGCAAGATGCCCCGTAAAGGAATGGAGCGGTTTAATAGCACTGCTAATCCCAAGGAGATAACTAAACTGGGAATGATGGTGGCAACAGTAAAATAAAAGGTGTTGCCCAGAACTTGCCAGAAGTCGGGATCGAGTAGCAAGCGCCAATAGTTTTTTAAGCCTATCCAATAAGTGCCTTTTAAAGTGAAACTACCAGCAGTGAAACTGAGGTAAAACAAATAGGCGATCGGCCAAATGATAAAAACGCCTAGTAAAATTAGTGCTGGTGTGAGAAAAATCCAGGCAGCTAATGTATCATTATCCAACCACGACTTAGTATATTTTTTTTGCATCTATAATTTTCCCTCTTAGCTGTTATGACCTTCCGCCCTGATTCTACCCTTAGCTTAGTTTCTCCCAGCATTAGCGATATTTGCCAACAAGTCGCCCCTTTAAAACTGGGAATTATGGCTTCTGGGAATGGCAGCAATTTTGATGTAGTTGCTCAAGCTATCCAAGATGGGCAGCTCAATGCCCAAATTCAAGTTTTAATTTACAATAACCCCTCGGCTAAAGCAGCCGTCAGAGCAGCTAATAGAAGTGTAGAAGCTGTTTTATTAAATCACCGCAACTATCAAAGTCGAGAAGAGTTTGATGAGAAAATTGTGCAGACATTGCGACACTACGATGTAGAATGGGTGATTTTGGCAGGTTGGATGCGATTGTTAACATCAGTTTTCATGGATGCCTTTCCTGATAAAATTATCAATATCCATCCTAGTTTGTTACCTAGTTTCAAGGGAATCCATGCGGTAGAACAAGCTTTAGCATCTGGGGTAAAAATAACTGGTTGTACAGCGCATATAGCTTGTTTAGAAATGGACAGTGGCCCAATCTTAATGCAAGCCGCAGTACCAGTATTACCAGATGATACAGCAGAAACACTCCACGCCCGGATTCAAATTCAGGAACATCGAATTCTGCCACTAGCGATCGCTCTTGCAGCTTCTTCGTCAAAAACCACACTAAGCCTAACGTAAAAATACATATAGAGCTTCTCAGTGGAGTCCAATACAGACCTAACAAGAACAGCCCCTTTCCTACCTCTCCCTAACCCTTTCCTACGAGGCTTTATGATTTAGGGGTGCACAGCTAACTGTAACTGTGCACCCTTAGCAAGCTATTTGTATCAACTTGAAAGTAGAAACGGTATTATATCTGTAAACGAGATTTTAATGCTCAACCTAGCAAACAGTTGTGATTAGTTTACGTAGTGTATTCAGCGTTAATCCTCACGTAGTCATAACTCAAATCACAACCCCAAGCTTTACCTGAACCATGACCATTGCCAACGTTAACAGAGATTAATACTGTATCTTCTTGGAGATAAGCACCCGTCGCTGCTTTTTTCAAATAAGCACTCGCTGCTGCACGGTCAAATTGCAGAGGTTGCCCGTTTTCCAACATTAAGAAATTCCCTAGCTTAATTTGCAGGTTTTCTTGCTCAAAAGGCACACCTGCACGTCCGGCGGCGGCGGCGATGCGTCCCCAATTTGGATCTCGCCCAAAGATTGCAGATTTAACTAAGGATGAACCAGCGATGGTTTTGGCTATTTGTCGGGCAGAGATTTCATCATGGGCCCCTGTTACTTCCACTTCAATTAGACAGGTTGCGCCTTCACCATCACGAGCGATCGCTTTGGCTAAATGCTGACAAACTGCTGTTAACATGGCCTCTAATTTCTCTGCTTCTGCACCCCATCCTGTAATTGCTGGGGTACGAGATTGACCGTTTGCCAAGGCGATTAAGCTGTCGTTGGTGCTAGTATCACCATCCACGGTAATGGAATTGAAGCTTCTATCTGCTGCCCTTGCTAACATCTGCTGCCAAAGGTGAGGCGAAACCACGGCATCACAAGTAACAAATGCCAGCATGGTTGCCATGTTGGGGTGAATCATGCCGGAACCTTTGGCAATGCCGCCAATTCGTACCGGGCGTTCGCTTATAGTTGTCTCTAAGGCAATGGATTTTGTTACCAAGTCTGTAGTGATAATTGCCCCAGCGGCTGCATCTGAGCCTGTTTCTGATAGTGCTGCTACTACTTTGGGAATTCCACTTCGCAAAGCATCCATCTTAATTCTTTGGCCAATCACACCAGTGGAAGCCAGTAATACAGATTCAGATGGGATGTTTAGCGCCTGGCCTATTGCCATAGCAGATTCTAAAGTATCAAGATAGCCTTGAGTCCCTGTAGCAGCATTTGCTTGTCCAGCGTTACAGAGGATGGCACGAGCGCTTTGTTTAGCTTGCAAGCGTTGGCGACAATATTCTACGCAGGCAGCTTTTACTTGACTGGTGGTAAATACACCTGCTGCGATCGCTTCCACCTCTGAGAATATCAAAGCTAAATCTGGCAACCCTGAAGGTTTCAAACCTGCGGTAATTCCCGCCGCCTGATACCCCCTTGGTGCTGTGATGCCACCTGTGATTTTTTGCCAATCTGCCATTATTCTTCCTTACAACTATCAGGTTGGATAGGTCAATTTGTGCTTTGGAAAAGTTCTGTTAGCGCTAGTAGGGTGTTTAGCCCGTGTTGAGTTAGGAGTTATTATTCTCTGATCCCAGTGCCCAGTCCCTAGTTCCTTTTATTGTGAGTTTATTTGCTGATGGCAATAATAATGCACCAGTTGGCGATTAGCATAATTGTTTTTACCTTTCTTATGAAGAAACATAAAAGCGAAAAAGGAAAGCCACTTGGGTCGCTCTCCACATCATTACGGTGCATCTTTTTCTCACACCATATCATTTATGATGTAAGGGTTAATACTTATTGATTAAGATTATTTCTAAAAATCTGATGAAGCTTCCTCGTAAATACCACAGAAATCAAATAAAAAAGAGAGCCACTTAGGCAGCTCTCCAGATCATCAGGGTGCATCTACTTAGCACAGCATAGCATTTTAGGTATGCGGGTTGTCACCAGTTTTTATATGAAGATTTTGTGAAGAATAACCGGGAAAATACTTAGTTGGGAATTGGGCAGGGGAGAAGATGCCCCTCTGCCCCTCACCTAACAAAGTTGACTTCACAGCCTACTAGTACAACGTTGTGTAAATAAGCCACCCATTTGAAATGTCTAAAACCCTTACCGTACAGTAATTACGAATTACGCAAAGCTGTACTAGGCGTTCAGTTTTTTCTCCACCAATTCGTTAGTCAGCTTAGGATCAGCACGTTTACCTGTCTTTTTCAGAACTTGTCCGACAAAGAAGCCTTTGAGGTTGGTGTTACCGTTGCGATACTTTTCTAGTTCTTTGGGATTGGCGGCTATGACTTCATCAACTATGGGTTCCAGTACACTAGGATCGGTGATTAACTCTTGACCGGCAAAGGCTTTTTCAGGAGAAATACCACTGAGCAAATCTGGTAACTTTTCTTTAGCTTGAGCATTGCTAATTTTGCCCGTTTCAATCCGAGTGATGATCTCAGCTAAATTGGTGGGAGTCAAGCCGATTTCACTAATAGTGAGTTTTTGCTTATTGAGATGGGCTGCAATATCTTGAGTAATCCAGTTTGCAGCAGCTTTCGGATTTGCTCCAGCTGCGATCGCAGTTTCAAAATATTCCGCTACTGGACGATCTTCTGTCAACACTCGCGCATCGTAAGCCGAAAGCCCCAACTCACTTTCATAATGATGGCGTTTTTGGGCTGGTAATTCTGGTAGTTCGCTGCGCCATTGCTCTAATTCGGCATCTGTTACCTCAATTGGTGCTAAATCTGGTTCGGGGAAGTAGCGGTAATCGCTAGAACCTTCTTTCACTCGCATACTACTTGTACGTTGAGCACCTTCTTCCCATAGACGAGTTTCTTGGATAATACGATCGCCTGCTTCGATGGCGGCAATTTGGCGCTCAATTTCGTAGTCAATCGCCCGTTGGATGGCGCTGAAGGAGTTCATGTTTTTAATTTCTACCTTGGTGCCAAATTCCTCTCGTCCCACAGGACGCACGGAAATGTTGACATCGCAGCGCAGAGATCCTTCTTGCATATTGCCATCACTCACGCCGAGATACCGGACAATTCGGCGTAATTCTTCAGCATATTCAGCAGCTTCTAATCCAGAACGCAAATCAGGTTCTGAGACAATTTCTACTAACGGTATACCTGCGCGATTATAATCTACCAAAGAATAGGAAGAACCAGAAAGGCGATCGCTACCTGCGTGTACCAATTTTCCAGCATCTTCCTCCATGTGCAGACGCGTAATACCAATGCGTTTGCGAGTGGGATTACCTTCAGCATCTACCAACTCAATTTCTAACCAACCATGTTCTGCGATCGGTAGATCGTATTGAGAAATTTGGTAATTTTTGGGTAAATCTGGATAAAAATACTGTTTACGGTCAAATTTGCTATACCTAGCGATTTGACAATTTAGTGCCAAACCAGCCTTGACGGCGTATTCTAATACTTTTTGATTGAGTACAGGTAAGACCCCAGGTAAACCCATACAAACTGGGTCAATGTTAGTATTGGGGTCAGCACCAAATGCCGTAGAGCTATTAGAGAAAATCTTGGTATTGGTACTCAGCTGACAATGGGTTTCTAGACCAATAATCGCTTCATACTCAGTTTTTACGGTTGTAGCAGTGGTCATAATATCAATATTTGGGCATAATCCTTCTTAGGGTACTATTGTAGCGGTGTATTGAGTTGCCCTGAAGACGGTTATTTGGGTGAGTAATGCTTACCTTCATGAGCTTGAAAAGGGAGATGCAAACCTAAGGTGAAGAAAATCTAGATTATTGGTTCTGGGGTGCTGGTAAATCTACCCTAGCCCGCGAACTGGGAACCATCTTAGGCTTAGAAGTGATTCACTTGGATGCTTGGTATTGGAATCCTAGCTGGGTTGAGTGTCAAATTCAGACTGACAGTGGAGTCGTGACTTTATCTAAAGGGAAGTATCTTGTACTAACTGATGACCTCAAATTAGCAAGTTATCTTCCGAGCGTAGAAGTTGACATAATTAACTTTAATAAGAAATTAAACAATTAAAAAATATTAGCACTCAAGGCTTGTTAGTGCTAATTCATGGCTGAAAATTAATGCCTATGATATAGACAAAAACTAGACTTTTTCTAGATGCTTTAGCTAGTTTTTAGGCATTATGTTAGAACAAAAATAAAGCTTTCCTGCAAGGAATTTAAAATTGGGAGTACTAGCATGAAATACACTTTTGATATTGTAGGAGTATCTCCACTTTTGCAGTTTTTTAATCACCAACAGCAAAATGGGCAAAAACCACCCCACCAAGGCGTGGAATACCTGGGAATGCATACATGTAGACTAGATACGTTTCTAGAATCGGTGGAATCAGTTCCAGCAAAGTGGGGTTGGAATCTAGATCAAGTGGTAGATACCGTGATTCAGTTTTGGTTGAACAACTCAGACAGTATTCGTTATTGGAAAGTCCGTTTAAGTGATGCTGGTAAGGATAATTTACTAGTCGCAAGATTGGCTGATATAAGCGCCTTACAAGCTGAATTTGAATCCCTACTAGATAAAGAGTGGTGAAGAGATAGGTAGAATTGAAAAAGAATTCAGGAGCGGAGCACGAGTTGCTCCGCAATGCCCGCAATATATCTTTACTGCTTGCACTATAGAAAAATTAAGAGTGTGTCTGCGCCCATTAATTCTACGCAGGTTATTATTCATTCTCAACTGAGATTTTAATACATTGGCATTTCTTTTAGCACTGATACAGATTTTACTTATGTGTATGCATACAAATCATGCAAACCCAATATTTGCCAAACTTTCTGCTTGAGTATTATTGTGTCCTGGAAACAATTGCAAATTAAGGCTTTGAGATTCATAGGCACCTGAAAATTACAACTTAGGGGGTCTAAAATAGAGCGCTAAGTGTTGACAATTTTTAAATAATCGAATAACAAGGTGGCAGCAGCATTAAAAAAAGTGTTGGTGCATTCCTACTTAGAAACTAATTAACGCCTTTCATTAAACTTCATACGGATAACATAATTATGCCAGATAATACGGATTACAAAGCTTCCAAATCAGACAATCAAGCTATTGCCTATAAAGAACGCCTCAATTCTTGGGCGATCGCTCGTCTACTTCCTAATACGCAACGGGAGATTGTTGCTCGCTTCCGCAGCCGTTCTGATGCCGATGGCTATATGCGGCACCTCCCCCAGGAAATACCAAATGCTTCCTACATGGTTGTTTTTGATTGTCAACGCCAAGAAGAAGCTGTGATTTAAAGTATAAGTATAGGCAATAGACCTATCTTGAAAATAGGGAACAGCTTACAGTGATAGGGAACAGGGAAAGAGATTTTCGTTTGGAATTGTGCTTGCATGGCGGGCGCTTTATGCTCACTCTGTTCATGACGTTTTGCACTCTTGATGTCAAAAGGGAAGGGTTAAGGGAAAAAGGAAAATTCAATTCCTTTAACCCTTGCTCTTAATCCCTTTTCTTTTGATCATGGGCGTAGCTTTCTTAAAAGTAGGGGTACAGGAAGCTCGCCTCTAGGTATCTATGCACTTGTGATTAAAGAATTAAAAATCCGACACCAGATAGCCCGCCCTTAGACATCGCTTACACTCCAGATTGCAATTCACTCTTCACTTAAAAATTCTGGATGTTGCCAACGAGCATATTGACCTTTGTATTGTACCTTTTAAAATCTGAGTTTCCGAGCCACACTTGCCAATTGACTAAACAGTAAGCCTTTGCGCGTCTATGTTGGTGAGCCAGTAACTTTAAGTTTGTTTGCGTCAGCGACACATTAGCGATCGCGATCGCGTCTCGTAGAAAAGCCTAGTACAGCATGGCAGAAATCCATCTACCAATCTCAATTAACAAGACTTGGGGCTTAACAAGGGGATTTTGCTTCTTGTTAAAGGTAGGCAAACTCCGGCCACAGTACTTATGCAGGAACCACTATATATGCATATATTTTACTTATAAATAAATTCCGTAATTGCCCCCTTGCTATTGCTATTGATATTTTAGATTACTTAAAAGTAAAAGTTAGTGCAATAAGCCCTGAAAGTGCTAGAGGGTTAATCAGTGATCAAACAGCACCGATATGACTGGTTCAACGCTGTGACATTTTTCCGCAAACGAAAATTACTAGCGCTGTTGCTGGGGATTTTCTTCACAATCTCTGTAGTCCTACTCTGGCAGAGACTTTTAATTCAAACTCCGGGGTTATTAACACAAGTAGTATTGATTGCAGGGTCATTGGTTATTGTCACGCTGACATTATCAAACTATTTTGTCTTGGAGATCAAAGCAAGTAACCAAGAGATAACAGCAAGAAATCAGGAGTTAACTCACAGGATTTTTGAACAGAAGCAGGTAGAAATTGCCCTCCGCACTAGCGAAAATCGTTGGCGACAGTTGCTGGAAACTGTCAAAGTCATTCCTTGGGAATTAGATTTGAAGACTTGGCAATTTATTTACGTTGGGCCACAAGCGGTAGACTTGCTAAATTATCCGATCGCAGAGTGGTACGAAGAAAACTTTTGGATCAATCATGTACATCCACATGACTTGGAAAAGTCTGTTCGTTTTTGCCAAGAAGCAACTGCTAGGTGCGAGGATCACGAATTGGAATACCGGATGTTAGCAGCCGATGGGCGGGTTGTTTGGCTGCGAGACGTTATTAGCGTAGTTAAGCAAGCAGGAACCCCTACTATGCTGAGAGGGTTTATGTTTGACATTACTGATTTGAAGCTGGTTGAAGAAACCTTGAGACTGAGGGAGAGGGCACTGGCTGCTAGCAGTAATGGAGTTATTATTGCCGATGCTAGACTCGCTTACAATCCGGTTATATACGTCAACCGCGCCTTTGAGCAAATAACAGGCTACAGTGCTACTGATGTGATTGGGCAAAACTGTCGATTTTTGCAACGCACAGATACCCAGCAACCAGCGCTCAATGACCTGCGTTCATCTATTCAAGCTGGAACAAGTTGCAAAGTTGTTCTCCGCAACTATCGCAAAGATGGTACCTTGTTCTGGAATGAATTGAGTATTTCTCCTATCCATGACGAAAATGGCAAGTTAAGCCACTTTATTGGAATTCAGACAGATATTAGCGATGTCTACAACGAGCTTTGCTTACGCAAACTTGCCGAAGCTAGTCTGCGTCGTCAAGCCCTCACCTTTGAAAACATGCATGATGGCGTAATTATCACAGATTTAAACGAAAATATTATTGACTGGAATCCTGCTGCCGAAAACATGTTTGGCTATAGCAAAGCAGAGATTTTAGCTAAGACTCCCACTATTTTGTATAAACCGGAAGCAGCCGCCACATTAAGCGCCAAAATTTTTGAAATAATCAACCAGGAAGGACGCTGGTCAGGGGAAATAAACTTTATTCGTAAAGACGGCAGTGAGGGAATTTGCGAAACAACTGTCGTCTGTTTACAGGATGAACAGGGGAAAACTGTTGCCATTGTTGGCATCAATCACGACATTACCGAAAATAAACGAGCCAAAGAAGCGCTGCAACGGCAATTGCATCGAACCCTACTACTTGAACAAATTACTCAGGAAATTCGTCAAAGTCTTGATAGCAGAAAAATATTTGAGACGGCTGCTACCCAAATTGGAAAAGCATTTGGAGCGGAACGCTGTCTGATTCATTCTTACATTAGCGACCCCACACCCCGAATCCCCCTAGTAGCTGAGTATAATACACTCCCTGGTTACTGCTCCATGTTGAAATTGGAAGTTCCCATGACCAACAATCCCCATGCCGAGCAGATGATGGCGCAAGAAATAGCGATCGCTTCTCCAGATGTGTACGTTGATCCTTTACTCCAGGCGGCTGAACCTATCTGCCGACAAATTGGGCTGAAATCTATGCTGTCAATCCGCACCTCCTATCAAGGAGAACCCAATGGTGCGATCGGCTTACATCAGTGCAGCTATTTTCGCCAGTGGACACAAGACGAAATCGAATTACTAGAAGCAGTGGCGGCTCAACTGGGTATTGCTCTAGCGCAGGCTCACTTACTGGAACAAGAAACCCGCCAACGAGAAGAACTTACCTTGAAAAACTTTGCCCTGGAACGGGCAAAACGTCAGGCAGAAGCTGCAAATCGGGCAAAAAGTGAGTTTTTGGCGATGATGAGTCACGAAATCCGTACCCCAATGAATGCTGTTATTGGCATGACTGATCTCCTGCTGGATACTGACCTTACCCCTCAACAGCAAGACTTTGTGGAAACAGTTCGCAGTAGCGGAGATGCTTTGCTCACCATCATCAACGACATTCTAGATTTCTCCAAAATTGAGTCGGGCAAACTGGAATTAGAAGAACAGCCTTTTGATTTGAGGGCTTGTGTGGAACAGGCTATTTCTCTATTAGCCCCTAAAGCTGCTCAAAAGGATATCGAATTAGCTTACCTGATCCAGCCGCAAGTTCCCACTCAGATCATCGGCGATATGACTCGTCTACGCCAAGTTTTGATGAATCTCCTCAACAATGCGATTAAGTTTACTGAAAATGGAGAAGTGGTACTTTCTGTTGAACTAGGGACTCTTGAAAAAGGCAGGATAGATAGCGCAGCAGTAGCTCATCCTGGAGCGTCGGCAGGAGGCATGAGGTTCCACTCAGATGGGGATTCAACCTTACCAGCGAGTTACTCTACTTGGGAAGATGCCATCGTCCTACAGCCCTTCGGGCATCTGACGGCGGAAGTCTCTCCAACTCTTGGAGAAGCTCCTTTGCATTGGGAGAATGAAGAAGTGGGGGATTCAAACCTCAACTCACTCTGGTTGCAGCAGGAGCCAGATCGCGCAGCATATGCCTGTTCTGTTGATTTGGATAAAGAAAATTCTTCCCAGTCCTCGATACCTGTTGGAGAGCCACAATTTCTCTACGAAATTCAATTTGCCATCAAAGATACAGGTATTGGCATCGAACCAGAGAAAATAGAGCGGTTATTTCAACCCTTCACTCAGGCTGATGTCTCCATGACTCGGCGATATGGCGGCACAGGATTGGGGCTGGCCATCAGCAAGCGACTCAGTAAGTTGATGGGCGGCACTCTTTGGGTGGAAAGCCAAGGGTTTGTCGGTGGCAATCCTAGCCCTAGATGGAAAAGTGGAAAATTTTCCCAAGGTTCGACATTCTATTTCACGATTACTACCAAAGTGGCTGCTCAGTCAGAACAAGCTGAATTTAGTAATTCGCCAGTGCAGCTTGCCAAAAAACGCCTGTTGATTGTGGATGATCATCTAATCAACCGCAAAATTATCCGCTTGCAAGCAGAATCTTGGAAAATGCAAACTTATGCTGCCAAATCTGGTAAAGAAGCTTTAGCTCAACTTGCTAATGGAATGCAGTTTGATATTGCCATTTTAGATATGCAGATGCCAGAAATGGATGGCATAACACTAGCTCGTCAAATCCGCAAGCAATCTGGTTGTCAAAATCTACCTTTGGTGATTCTGACCCCTTTGGGTAGACTAGAAACTTCCTCTGACTTTAATGATGTCCAGTTTGCTGCCTCTTTGAGTAAACCCATTAAACAGTCTCAACTCTACGATGTTATTACCCGTGTTTTGGGAAATCAGCCAACCCAAGCCAATATTTCTCATTTTTCCTTGGTTGATCGGCATTTGGCCCATCGACTACCACTGCGAATTCTCCTGGCAGAAGACACGGTTGTAAATCAGAAAGTTGCCCTACTCATGCTACAGAAAATGGGTTATGGGGCGGATGTCGTAACTAATGGGGTAGAAGTGCTCAAGGCTTTGCAAAAACAGCCCTATGACCTAGTGTTGATGGATATCCATATGCCCGAAATGGATGGGTTAGAAGCAACTCGGAGAATCTGTCAAGAATGGGAAGTGGGTTTCCGTCCCCATATCATTGCGATAACTGCCAATGCAATGCAAGGCGATCGCGAAGTCTGTCTTGCTGCTGGTATGGATGACTACATTAGTAAACCGATTCATCTTCATGAGTTAGCTCAAGCCCTCAGCAAATGTCCACCCCAAAGAAGTTCTAAATTCACTTCTATAGGGAAACAAGGTAGAGTGATGTGCTTAGAATTGCAACCTTCGGCAAATATCCTCCAGTTAGGGCAAAACCAGACATTAAAAAGCGCCAATATTGATCCCAAAATTCTCCAATCTTTGCGGGATATGGTCAGAGACGATCATGTGGCATTTGCTGAACTGATTGAGTGTTATCTTACAGAGACACTGAGATTGATGGAAGATATCAGCACAGCGATCGCAACTCAGGATACCAAGACTGTATGGAACACAGCCCACCGACTCAAGTCCAGCAGTGCTTCTGTTGGAGCGATCGCCTTGGCGCAGCTTGGCAAGGTGTTAGAAGCACAAGGACGCAGCAGTAAATTAGAAAACAGCGTAGAATTACTGTCAAAACTATATCAAGAATATGAACAAGTTAAAACTGTTTTAGAAACAGAACTTGCGAAGGAAGCAACATGAATGCCACTGCTCAAGGAAGTCAATCTTTAGTTCTAATTGTTGATGATGAACCCTTTATCCGCATGATACTGCGGCATTTCTTGGAGCGGGAAGGCTATCAAATAGCGGAAGCTCAAAATGGCATAGAGGCTGTAACTGCTTTTAACAAACTACACCCTGATATAGTACTTCTTGATGCCTTAATGCCAGATATGGATGGGTTTGAGTGTTGCACTCAGTTACAACGTCTTGATTGTAGCAAGTACACTCCAGTTTTAATGGTTACAGGACTTGAAGATCAAGAATCAGTTGACCGTGCATTTGAAGTGGGGGCAATGGATTATGTTACCAAACCGATCCACTGGGCAGTTTTGCGACAACGGGTAAAACGCTTGATTGAGCAATCTCAGTTACAGCAAAAACTGGAAGCCGTTAATCTGGAATTGCAGCGATTAGTTACTATCGATGGATTAACTCAAGTAGCTAACCGCCGACGGTTTGAAGAGTATTTTCACCAAGAATGGCAGCGGATGAAACGGGATCAACAGTCTCTTTCCCTGCTTCTTTGCGATGTTGATTTCTTCAAATTATATAACGATACCTATGGTCATCGGGTAGGCGATCGCTGTCTGCAAGAAATTGCTAAAGCCATCAAAGATATTATTAAACGTCCCGGAGACTTAGTTGCCCGTTATGGTGGGGAAGAATTTGCTGTGATTTTACCTAACACAGACACCGAAGGCGCAACTCATGTTGCCGATAAAATTTGCCATGCTGTCCGCACATTAGCAATTCCTCATAAAAATTCCCAAGTTAGTCCTTATGTAACCCTGAGTGCCGGCTTTACGACAGAAATTCCTCAGCCAGATTCTGACATAGAAGAAATGATTGCCGCCGCAGATCGGGCGTTGTATCAAGCAAAGGCAGCAGGACGCGATCGCTTTGTGCAAAATATTCTACTACCCAAAAGTAAAAATTCCCGCTAGTGCTTCATCTGTCACAATCATTAGTATCAAAAGTCCATAGCTAATTACTAATGACTAATGACCAATGACTCTTTTAAAAATCTACCCCTCGTTTAAGTTCTACGCCTTGATTAGCATAGTGTTTGTGGCAATAAACCTCTGAATGGACGCTAGCCAAGTCAAAGTACGCGGGTGGATTTTGACAGCGACCAGTAATAATAATTTCGGTGTCGCGGGGTTTGCGGAGTAAAGCTTGAACAATGGGTTCAACGGGGAGTAATTCTAAGTCAACAGTGGGATTTAGTTCATCGAGAATAATGGTTTTATACAGACCAGAGGCGATCGCAACTTTCGCAATTTCCCAACCCCGTTCGGCTTCTACATAATCTAATTCTTGCCGAGAATTTCGCCAGACGATCGCATCTCCACCGCAGCGCTGATGATCCACCACTTCTGGATATGACTGCTGCAAGGCAGCGATCGCAGCATCTTCTGTGTAGCCACTACCACCTTTAAGCCACTGCATAATCAACACACGGGTAGACCCTGGATGATTGATTCCCCTACCAATTGCCTGTAAGGCTTTGCCCAAAGCACTAGTAGACTTACCTTTACCAGCACCAGTATAAATTTCAATCCCTTCAAGGAAGAGGGCTTTGGCTGTTGGGTGGTGATGAGGTTTCATTTCTGAGTGCAAATCTGCAATATCAAGCAACTTTTGCGGCGCAGCGCGTCCGGTGGCGATGATTTCCAACTCTTGGGGTTTGGATTTTAATGTTTTTACCACTTCATCCACTGGTAGCAAACCTAAATCCAGAACGGGGTTAATTTCATCCAAAACGACAACTGAATATAAACCACTAGCGATCGCACCTTTGGCTACATCCCAACCCCGCATCGCTTCATCTCGGTCAAAAGTGGTAATTTCCTCTGGCCCAAAAAATTCGGCTCTCCCGGTGCGAACTTGGTCAATTAAATGGGGAAACCCGCGCTGTAAAGCTGCGATCGCGCCATCTTCGTCATAATCACGTTCCGGCCCTTTTAAAAACCGCAGCAGTAAAACCCGGTTAGAATTGCTAGGCGTATTTATCCCCAAGCCAATAGAGCGCAAAACCACTCCCAAAGCCGCTTGAGATTTACCTTTACCCAGACCATCATAGACGTGAATTTGACCAATGAGCCGTTCCTGACGCACTTGCGCCGTGCGAATACCAATACCGTTCCTTGTCATTTTTCAAAAAGCTATAACTATGGCAGTCTTTAATCTTACCTAACGTCTTGTACTCTTAGGTAGAGAAACTGCCCCACTAGTGCGTCCGTATGATGTATTAATAATATCAATAAGGGAATACTGGCACACTAGCATAGTAAAGGACAAAAACAATCAGTTAAGCTACTCCCACGCCTAAAAGGGGATTTCACGTTGACTGTTGACTGTTAACTGTTAACTGTCAATGGCATCGGGGTGTCTATCATCCCATCTTTAGAATATTGGCTTTTCCCGCCGCCTTTTTATAATTTCCCCCATCACCCTCACTATCCCAGTTATACTCTCTACAGTTAATCCTTACTCTTGACCATTTATGCCTGAAAATTGGATGCTTCCCAGGATTTTTCCTATTGGTGGAATTCTGTTTGACTTTTTATTTGTACTGATTGCCATCCCCATCGAAGCATATGTTTTGCACAAACGACTAAAATTTGACAAAAAAACTAGCACTTTTTATGCAATTTCTATCAATCTATTTTCTAGTGTAATTGGTTGGATCATATTTTTTGTAACAGAACCAATGTTGCCGATACAGGTGAAATCAGAATTGATTAACTATATGCTTTTTAATAATTTTAAATCAGCAAATACACAAACTTTAATCATTTTAATCGCTTCTATAATTTTTTTTGCTACTTTTATAATGAAATTTTTCATTTTAAGGGTGTTACTAATATCATTGAGTGAACCAGTTGCTAAAAAAGAAGAGGAGCCTCAAACATCTCAACGGCGGCGATGGCGTACTTTTAGCAGTGCTAAATTACAAAGTAGTAATTTAGTAATTACTACATTAATAGCGAATTCTCTGAGTTATAGTGCTATAACAATTATTTTATTGTTTCGTTCCAAGTAGCAAAAAGTTACTTAATTAAAAGGAAGACTAGTGATTAATTAATCATCTGGAGGGAATAAAATGAATACGCTACTGAAAGATGTATTTGGAGTTTTTAAATTTGCGGAAGGGCTTTACGCGGGAATTAGAAAGGTATTAGTTCCACCCAAAGCTTATTCTTGGCAAACATTTATTTATCTGAGTGTTTTTTCTTGGGTAACTTCATATTTTGCTACAGGTTATATCAAAGATATAATCGCTTTTTTTGGTTGGTTATTTTTAATTGCCGGCACAGCTTGGTATACAACTGAAGATCCTCTGAGAGTTCCTGGTACTTTTATGCCAGTCGGGGCAGTGATCACTGGATTCTTAGTGAGTGTTTTTGCATTTGGAAGTCAAGAGGATGTAATTACACCAAGAACAATCATTTTTTGGCCGACAATTTCAGCGCTAATTACGGCAATACCCGAATTTATTGAAGGAAGTGATACTGACGCTAAGGCTCGAATCCCTAAACCACAAGATCGCCAAAGAATCATAGTTTTAGTTGCTAGTAGTATGCTGCTAAGTTGCTGGATTCAGTTTTACTTTGTGATGGATAATTGGTTACTACAATATCCCAGTTTGCAGGCAGATACTTTTAAAAATAGTACCATTGTTGTCAGAACAGAAGAACGAGTAAAAATTCCCCGAAACGGTGTTGTAATTCTAGAAAGACTTCAACCAATAGTAGTAGAACAAATAGCCGCAACACCTTGGTCAGAAGTAGAGAAATGGTTACTAGATGCAAGACAGCGGGTAGGAACTCTGGGTAGAGAAGTAATTCAAAAGAACCTGGGGAAATATGAAGAGAAGGAACTATGGCGCGTTGAACCGCGTGTAGCTAATACTAAATCTGGATATATATTAGATTTATTAAGCATTTGGATAGGGCCAAGTTCTAATCCACGGGGCTATTACTTGAAAAAATCTTGTCGGATTGAACCAGTTGCAGCAACTAGCAATTCAGACAATAAGATTACAGTTGCAGAAATAGAATGCGATCGCGCCAGTAAACTTATTGCAGGATCACCGCCTCCGCAGCAGTAAGGGAGCAGGGTAAAAAAACTAATTACCAATACTTCGACTACGCTCAGTACAAGTGACTAATGACAAATGACTAATAACAGAATTTTTGTATTGGCAAAGAATGTGTTTCAGGAAGTGGTACGCGATCGCATCCTATATATTATTGGTTTTTATGCGCTAATACTCGCCACTGCCTTCCGCGTCCTTCCTGAATTTGCAGCAACGGCTGAAGACAAAATGTTTTTAGACTTTGGGATGGCGGCAATGAATGCCATCGGGTTAATTGTGGCAATATTTATTGGTACGGGACTAGTTAATAAAGAAATTGAAAAACGCACTATTTTGGTGTTAATTGCTAAACCTGTCAGCCGCAGCGAAATTATTATCGGCAAATACTTGGGTTTATCCGCAGTAATAGCTGTACTTATCGCCACGATGACAGCAATTTATCTAGTCTTTCTGCAATTTGGTAATATCCCTCATCCAACGGCGAGCATTTTAATTGCGGCAATTTTCTTATTATTACAGTTGTCATTAATCACCGCTATGGCTATTACCTTCGGTGTTTTTACTGGTTCACTGCTAGCGACTGTTTTAACCTTTGCGGTATATCTAATCGGAAATATTACTCAAGATTTAGTACAACTTGGTCGTCTTAGCCGTAACCCTGGTATGGAACGTTTAACCCAAGGTTTGTTTCTCATCTTGCCAGATTTATCTCGATTAGATTTTAAAAATGATGCCGTTTATGGTCTGCAAGCACTACCTGACATAACTGCACTGATTACAAATGCTGGCTATGGCTTAGTTTATAGTGCCATGTTGTTAGCGATCGCTATTTTTATCTTCTCACAACGCGAATTTTAGTAATTAGACATGGGGAAGCCACCACGCTGCTTCATCAAAATTCAAAATCTAAAATTGAATGACTCCTGTTGTATGAATATTTCCTGACTTATGTCAGCATTTTTTGTTTTAAAAACCACTTAAAAAGCCTATTTTCAAGTGATTGGCGTTTTTTTGGGAATTTATTGTTGATTATTTACTCAGCTGATCTCCATTTGGGGTGTACTCTCAATATACGGTAACTAGCACACTCGACCTTTGAGATACATTAAACCCAGAGGTGAATACCATGAAAAATTATGCTGATAAACAAGAATTTGTATTAAGTCAAATCACAAATAAATATTTTCAGCGCCGAGATTTCAGTGGATGTGACTTGAGTGGAATCGACTTAAAAGGAATTGATTTAAGTGGTGTTAACTTCATAGGCGCGGATTTGCGTGATGCAAATCTGTGTGGCTGTGTCCTCACTCGTGCTAATTTAAGTGGCGCAAATTTGATGCAAGCTAGCTTACGTGATGCTAATTTGTATGAAGCATCTTTGTGTGAAGCTAATTTGATTAATGCTGATTTAAAAAGAGCAAATTTGTGCGGAACTTTTTTATGGCGGGTGAAATTCATAGGTAGTAATCTTTGGGGTGCTTCTTTGTGTGATGTGGATTTGAGAGAAGCAGACCTAAGTAAAGCCAATTTAATTGAAGCATCGCTGATTGAAGCTAACTTAAGTTTTGCAAATCTCACAGGAGCAAAGTTATGTGGAGCAAAATTACTAGAAGCTAATTTGACTGAGGCCAACTTAACTGGTGCAGATTTGACATGGGCAAATTTAACCAAGGCAAACTTGAGTAAAGCAAACCTTTGGGAGACAAAGCTGATTTATGCCAAGTTTCGGGATACTATCATGCCTGATGGCACAATTGAGCAACCTCAGATAGTGATTTATTAGTCAGAAGCTATGCAATTGTAGATTTTGAATTTTGGATTAAAGGAGAAATCTAAAATCTAAAATCCCAAATTGCCAGATTAATATCATCTGAACATGATATTAACTAGTTTGTTGAGCAAACGTGAGTTCGACCACCTTAATATAGGAATTCAATTTGATTTTTGAAAAAATTCTGTATACAAAACCCCTCAAAGTTTCTGGATATTCCAAAAATTTTGAGGGGTTATATTTGATTTTGGTAACTTTTATTCTTTGTAGGCGAAGCTAACTATTAGTTGCCAATTTGAAAATATTTGCTGTCACTCCCAGGCTTTCTTCAAAAAGTGACTCGCGGCCCCAGCGTTGCACCTGCTGACTCAGCAATGCTTCCGCCTTTTGTTCCGAAAGTGAAGTCACCTGTTGAAACAGACCGGCAGATTGGGCACCACCGTGGGTTTCCATCCGCATACAACCACCAGTTTCCGAGCAAATAACTGTACCACAGTCTGCCTTCGGATTTGTTGAACTGAGGCGTAAGGCAATCAAGTCACCAACAATATCGCCTACATCAGCAACCGGAACTCCTGCTAACTCCGCTTCTACTTGTCGCTGGTCTTGAGCTATAAAACGGATGCGAGTAATGTCATAATCACCGCTTTCCTTTTGATAAGAGACTGGCTGCCATTCCAACCGACTTGCCAGCCAACCTAAAAACAGCAAAGCTTGGGCAGGGTTGCCTTTTTCGTAATCAATCGTAACCCGGTCAATCTCTTTGAGGGCAGCACGACGCTTAGGAGAGTCGTAAGCTTCAGCTGTCAATTCCTGCCATGATGCGAGGCGACGCCAGTTCAAGTCAGCTAAAGGTACACCCGTTTCTACCAACTCTTGTAGGCGGAGTAAATCACTTTCTGGCTCGTTAAAGTTGCAAGAATCTACAATGACATTATTGCAGACTGCTGCTAGACGCTTGAATAAACTGTTGTTAGGGTCTGGTGTTGCCTTCCACCAGAGAAACTTCGGCAAGCCGCCAATCAACAATGCTGGAATCATGCCACCGATGCGTTCTAAGGCAGCAGCAGTTCCACTGAGAGTGATGTATTCGCAGCAGATAAGTGTGCTTGACGATTGCTTTTGGATGGGGCAATAGGCAGAAACTTGAGCTTTAACCCCTTCATCTTCGCCAGCAATAGGAAATAACGCAATGATGCGGCAGGGGTTGCGGAGAGCTATTTCATCGGCAATTCTGGGGCTACCACTATTTAACCCACCAGCAGGATGTTCTCCTACAGAACCACTTCGCTGACCTTTAGCGAATTCTTCTCGTAATATGGTGAGAGTTTCTAGTGTTGCTGTTCCTGTTTCTGGCAGACTATGTTTCTTTTGCACTTCTCGCAATGCTGCTGCCATTTGTGGCCCTAAAATCCCATCAATTGGGCCGTTGTAAAATCCCAAAGCAGCCAACAAATACTGAGTTTCTTCTGGTTCGTAGACCACTAAAGTAAATGTTGTTGCCCTAGTAGCACTGGGAAGTCCACCGTCATCGCCAGTAATACCGTAACTTTGCCAAATTTGATTCAGTTCCGCATCTATTTCGTTCAGCGAAATATCTTTCGGTGCCTGGAGCGAAAAAATTGTAGAAGCTTGGAGAGCCATAGTAGTTTTGAGTTGTCAGCTTTGTTTGTTGAATAATTTAGAAATTAGAAATTAGGAGTTAGGAGAGACGCGATTCATCGCGTCTGTACAAGAGTTAAAAGTTAGGAGTGAAAGTTAAGAGTTTGGAGTTAAAAGAACTGAAATTCTTAACTCAAAAACTCATAATTTATAACTTATTACTCATAATTTATCACCGATAACTCATCACTCCTAACTCATCACTCCTAACTTTCTAGAGTCTGCGCCAGCGACGACCATCCTGGTTAATTAAGAATTCTGCTTCTGCTGGTTCCCAAGTACCGGCTTCATACTGAGGAATAGTAGTAGGATCGGCGGGTGCATCCCAAACGGAAAGAGCTGGTGTTACTACCTGCCAAGCTGCTTCTACTTCATCCGCCCGTGTGAACAATGTTTGATCGCCCATCATACAATCAAGGAATAAGCGATCGTAGGCATCGGATGTTGCTTGGATGCCAAAGGAACCATAACTAAAGTCCATGTCAACGGAACGAGTGCGGAATTCTGCCCCAGGCATTTTGACATCAAAACGCAAGGAAATACCTTCATTGGGCTGAATTCGCATCGTCAAAATATTGGCGTTTGTCTGTTGGGCGGCAGATTGGAACATCCGAGACGGAACTTCGCGGAAGTGAATCGAAATCTCACTCACTTTTTTCGGCATCCGCTTTCCGGTACGCAAGTAGAAAGGAACACCTTTCCAGCGCCAGTTATCCACCAAAAACTTCATCGCTACATAGGTTGGTGTGGTGGAGTTGGGGTCAACGCCGGGTTCTGTCCGATACCCTGGCACTGCTTGACCCTTCATCCAGCCAGCACTGTATTGACCGCGGACTGCTGACCGCGACAGATTGTGAACATCAGCTAAACGAGTAGCTTGGAGTACCTTCACTTTTTCTGTGCGGATACTATCGGCATCCATTGCGTTGGGTGCTTCCATCGCCGTTAGGCAGTAAAGTTGCATGAGGTGATTTTGCAACATATCCCGTAGTGCGCCGGCGCTTTCATAGTAACCAGCCCGGTCTTCCACGCCCACGGTTTCTGCCACGGTAATTTGCACGTGGTCAACAAATTGACGATTCCACAAGGGTTCAAAAATCGCATTGGCAAAGCGAAACACCAGCAAATTCTGGACTGTTTCTTTACCTAAGTAGTGGTCAATACGGTATACTTGATGTTCTTTGCAATATTTCTGTACCACTTGGTTCAGACTTTGGGCAGAGGCCAAGTCCCGACCAAAGGGTTTCTCAATTACTAGACGATGTTTGTAGGGATCTTCTAGCATCCCGCCGCTTCCTAGCTGCTTAATAGCTTCGGGAAAGAATGAAGGGGCAACGGAGAGGTAGAACATACGATTACCTCGCGTGCCCCGTTTTTCGTCTAATTCACTCAATAAGGTTTTTAGTTTCTGGTAGCTTTCGGGGTTGTCTATATCCCCAGGACTGTAGAACAGACCTTGAGAGAAGTCTTGCCAAAGTTCCCCTAAATCGACATCAGGATGTGCCTCTTCCATGCCTTTTTGCATTTGTTCACGGAAGTATTCATGGCTCCATTCTCGTCGTGCCACACCGACAATGGTAGTTTCTGGCGGAATGCGCCGTTCTCGCCGCAATTTGTAAAGTGCTGGCACTAGTTTGCGCCAGGTGAGATCACCAGAAGCGCCAAAGATAACTATAATCTGGGGTTCGGGCATCCCTTGTTGTTGCAGACCAACGCGCAAGGGATTTTCTAGCAGACTGACCATAGGAATTTTGGATTTTGGATTAGGGATTTTGGATTAGGGATTGGGCATGGGGCATGGGGCATTGGGCATGGGTTATTCTCCTTGTCCCCTTGTCCCCCTTGTCCCCAATACCCAGCCCCTACACTGGCGACAATACCTTGATCTTGTCTTCTAAAGAGTTCATCAAGGACTGGAAGGGCTGAATGAACTTGTCAATACCGTCAACTAACAGTTCATCCATAACGGCATCAAGATCGATGTTGATGTCGGGATCTTTGAGGTTTTCGATCAGCGTGTAAGCTTTATCTACATCTGTTTCTAAGCGATCGCTCACGTTACAATGATCGGCACAAGCTTTAATCGTCGCTGGTGGTACGGTGTTAACGGTATCTCGGCCAACCAACTCTTCGATATACATCACGTCGTTGTAGTTGGGGTCTTTGGTGCTGGTACTAGCCCAAAGTAACCGCTGTACTGTGGCTCCTTTTGCTGCCAAGGCTTGCCAACGATCGCTCTCGATAATTTTCTTGTATTCCTGGTACGCAATCTTAGCGTTAGCGATCGCTACTTTTCCTTTAACAGCTCTTAGCTTTGCTTCCACAGAAATATCATCAACGCCTTTTTTCAACTTAGCATCAATTTTGGCATCAATGTTGCTATCGATCCGGCTGAGGAAGAAGCTAGCGACTGAAGCAATTCTACTAATGTCCTTGCCCTCAGCCAGCCGTTTTTCTAAGCCACGAATATAAGCCCAAGCTGTGTTTACGTAGCTTTCTACAGAAAACAGCAACGTGATATTAACATTCATCCCTTCGGCTATTACCTGCTCCACTGCTGGCAAACCAGGTTCTGTGCCGGGAATTTTAATCATCAGATTTTCCCGACCAATCTCTTGGAAATATCGCCGGGCTTCGGTTATTGTTGCTTCAGTATCATGGGCGATAGTTGGTGGGACTTCGATACTCACATAACCATCTAGTCTATTCGAGGCTTCATAAACAGGGCGTAAAATATCACAAGCATTACGGATATCTGCAAAAACTAGCGATTCGTAAATTTTGTATGTCGGTAAGTTAGCGCGAACTCCGGCTTCTATATCGGCATCATAAATGACATTACCTGCGATCGCTTTCTCAAAGATAGCTGGGTTAGAGGTAATCCCAGAGATACCTTGATTTTCAACCAAGTCTTTAAGTTCGCCTGATTGAATAATGTCACGGCTCAAATTATCCATCCAGATACTTTGACCGTATTGGTTAATTTCTAGTAGATGATTGGTAGACATAGCTCTAATTTGTTTCACTCCTGTATAGTGATGTTTCTAAGTAAAGTTGGCAAAACCCATCAAATGCTGATGGTTACTTTTGAATTGTGGCGTTGCCAATCACTTATCGCATCGGCCAGCTGAGATAATCTTTAATACATCTTTAAGAAGTGCTATTCTGCATTCCCAATCGTAAATCACCATGATTAACTTTTAATTAATGCCATAGGCTAGACGCATCCTTGATGCTTTTGTCACCGTCTTCTAATGCAGCATGGCAAAAATAACTATCCAGTTGAAAAAAGTTAAAAGGCTTTATTTAGAAACTTTATTTTCTCCTGAATCGTGCTTTTCTACACTAGTGTCCGTTTTGAATAAAAGACTCTACCTTTGCTACATCCTCTTTGCTACCAATAATTAAAGGCGTGCGTTGATGCAGTTTTTTTGGCACCACATCTAAGATGTCCATCAGTCCTGTAGTAGCACGACCGCCTGCTTGCTCAATCAAAAAGGCTAGAGGAGCGGTTTCATAAAGCAAGCGCAATTTACCATCTGGGTTTTGAATTGTGCCTGGGTAGAGAAACACGCCGCCTTGAACCAAAATTCTATGAATGTCGCTCACCATTGCGCCGCTATAACGAGCGCTGTAGCCTTCTGTGCGATGAACGTAGCGGATGTATTCTCGAATTGATTCTTCCCACTGCCAGAAGTTCCCTTCATTCACGCTGTAAACAGAGCCGTGGTTAGGAATCCGAATATTTTCTTCTGTGAGAATAAATTCTCCTAAGCTGGGATCAAGGACAAACGAATGAACGCCCTTACCTATAGTATAAACCAGCATCGTGCAGGGCCCATACAGGATGTATCCGGCAGCGAGTTGCTTACGGCCGTTGGTGAGAAGGTCAGTTGCCTTACCATCGCTATCAGTTCCTTCTTGTTGGCGAATGGCGAAAATAGAACCCAAGCTGAGATTATTATCAGTGTTAGATGAGCCATCAATTGGGTCATACAGCAGGGTATAGCGACCAATGGGGCAATTTTCCGGGATATAGTAGGGTTTTTCCATTTCCTCAGAAGCTAGGCGACAGACTAAGCCGCTTTGCTTAAACACTGAGATAAACACATCATTGGCATAGACATCCATCTTTTTGACGGATTCTCCTTGCACATTAACTTCCCCAGTAAATCCGAGAACGCCTTCCATTAAACCAGCGCGACTCATGCGGCGAGCAACCAGTTTGCCGGCCAGGGCGATGCGATTCATCAGCGCACTTAAATCCTGTGCATCTGGCGAAAAACTCTGAAGTTGCTGGAGGACGTGACGGGATAAGGTTGTACAATCACGATCTAAAGCTCTGTCTGTAACTTCATTGATAGACGAATCTAAAGAATCTGGCGCTTTAGCCATTTTTATATTCTCCGCAGCCACTAGCTGTTAATTGGGTTTTAGTCGTGTATGGCAACTTATGGTTGCTGCTTCTATCTTAGAAAGGTAATTTGATAACTTAGATGTGACTTTAGATAAACTAAAGAAATGAATCTTCATTGGCCCCTGCACTCAGAGCCTAGATACGTAGTAAGTCGTCTTAGACATCACCAAGATTAAGTCAGTAATAGGTAGCATCGAGCTTACACCTTGTTTAAATGTATTTTTGCAACCGGAAATCTAAATAAGTCATGATAATATAAGAAGTCTTGGGCGATTAGCACAGGGGTAGCGCACATCCTTCACACGGATGGGGTCACTGGTTCAAATCCAGTATCGCCCACTTAATATATATAAGACTTACGCAAAACACACGCTGTAGGGGCAATTAATGTTTTAATACAGCAAAGCCTTAACTCAATTAACTTTTCTGAGTTTCCAAACATTGGGGCGAAGGTACGGTAAGCTCACAATGCTACATCTTTAATGGTTGCATTATAGCGATTCCCATTTAGATGCGATACAACATTATATCGCAAGTAGGGGCACGGCATGCCCATACGTGTCAACTTAAGCTAAAAGCCTTTTCAAATCTCGTTTCCAGCCTCTGGGCTGGAAATGCTGGTACTGGCGGCTCTGCCGCCAGCAAGGGAGGCGGAGCCTCTAGGACGGCATTCCCAGTCGGAGACTGGGAACGAGACAATATCTAAAAGCTGGTTATAGACTGGTTTTTACGTTAAGTTGACACCAATGGGCATGCCGTGCCCCTACGGGTGTACCTCACGTAAACGAAAACCGCTATAAGCTGTTCCGCATTTAACTTGACGTGAGCTTCCAAGAATACCGCCCAAATAAATCTAGAATTTGCTCAAACGTATCATCAACTATAAAAATCTGATATTTATTTCTGACTTCTAAATTGTTCTTCAACTTCAATATGATGCTTTATAAAGTTCAACCCAACCTAGAATTATCCTTAACTCAAGCGTATTGATTTACATACAGCAGCAAATTAACCCTCTCCCCATTTCCCCCTTTTAGGGGAGAATAGGGTTAGAGGGAATAAGTCAGAGTAATTGCTAGCTTTCTGAAGTTTCCTGGGAGAACTTCTTATGGATAGTTCTAGTGGATTCCCCATCAGCAGCCACCGTTATGAGATAGTCCATTAAACCATCTGAAAAGGGAAGACGGAGGTGGAAAGTACCATCCGGTTTTATTTTGATGGAATGGCCACCAATGTTTACACTTGTATTTGGTTGGGTTGCTCCGTGAATAATCAACTCAGCATCTGCCACAAACCAAAAATCTTCGTGGGAACGATTGAAAACCCGAACATTAGGTGAACGGGCTATGAGTAACCAATGATCGCCATCAGCGAGATAGCCAATTTCAACCATGTAGTCGCGATCGCTGACGGGAATAGCCACAAAGCGATCGCGTGCTACCTCTTCACATTCATACTGCTGTACAAGTTGGGGACTTTGATAACTCAAATCAATCCCAGTTACATCATAGAGCCGCACTACCAGTTGAGAGCCGCCTTGTTGTTGCAGTGCGTTCTGAGCCTTGGAAATGTACCAAGAGACATAAGCCCACTTGGGAGTGCGAGGTGTGAGCAAAATACTGCTCTCTTCTTCACTGATCTCTTCTTCTACATCTACCAAGTCAATAGCTGTTTCGCTTGTTAAAGTTACATCTTCAACGGTGAAATCTGTAGGGACAATAGCTGTTTCGCTTGTTAACGCCACATCATCAACTATGGGATCTGAATGAACAGGACTGAAGACACGAACGATCGCTGAATGGGCGATGGACAACCAGCGTTCGCCATCAGCGAGATAGCCAATTTCAGCTATGTAATCGCGATTGCTGATGGGAATTTCCACAAAGCGATCGTGTGCTGTCTCGTCACATTCATACTGCTGTACAAGCTGGGGACTTTGATAACTAAGGTCTATCCCAGTTACATCATAGAGCCGGACTACCAATTGAGAGCCGCCCTGTTGGCGCAGCGCGGCTTTCTTGGTTTCGGAAATCTCCCAAGAGACATCAGCCCATTGAGGAGTGCGGGGTGTGAGGACGATACTGCTCTCTTCTTCACTGATCTCTTCTTGGGCATCTACCAAGTTAATATCTGTTTCATCAGCAATCGCCACATCATCAACTATGGGATCTGGATTAACAGGACTAAAGACACGAACAATTGCTGAACGGGCAATGAATAACCAGCGTAGTTTACCGCCGTAGGCATCGCCATCAGCGACATAGCCAATTTCAGCTATGTAATCGCGATCGCTGATGGGAATCTCCACAAAGCGCTCGTGTGCTGTTTCTTCAGATTCATACTGCTGTACAAACTGCGGACTTTGATAACTCAAGTCTATTCCAGTCACATCGTAGAGCCGCACTACCAATTGAGAGCCGCCTTCTTGGCGCAGCGCTGCCTTTTTGAGTTCGGATATCTCCCAAGAGACATGAGCCAATGTAGAAGTATGCGGTGTGAGCAAAATACTGCTCTCTTCTTCTGCATCTACCAAATCAATAGGTGTTTCGGTCACAATCGGTACATTGGTAACCGCAATATCAATTTGGCTTTCGGCATCTGACCCAGAAATGGTAGTCCAGCCTGCAATCCCTACGCCTGCTGCTAGAGCCGCAGCGGCAGCAAAATCTGTGGAGTCAGCTTCAGCAATATCTTCCTCAACAGTAGGCTCTGCTTGAGATTCTTCCTCTGGCAAATCGGCAGTGGGTTCAGCTGCATCCGCTACCACATTAAATACATCTTCTGGCAATTCTGGCAAATCGAGCAGTGAGGATGTTTGTAACGCTGACAGTTCAACGTCGGCTGCCACTTCGTCATCCTCTAATAAGGGTAATTCATCTACTGAGGCTATATCTTCAGTTGAGGTAATACTCTCTAGCCAGTTCAATTCTGCCTGAAGTTCCTCATCTATCTGATCTTCATCAACTTCTGTGTCCCAATATCCAAAATCAGATGTTACTTCTGGCACATCCGCTAATTCTGGGAGTGGGGCTGTCACCTCAGATGAAGGTAGTTCCACATTAGATGCCTCTTCTGGAATATTAGCCAGGTGAGGATATGGAGTATTTACTACAGCGGCTGGGGCTTCTATGTCCCATGCAATTTCATCAGAATCAGACTCAGGAGTGCTTGTCTCCGTATAGTTATTTAGCTGAACTGTCTCATCAATGGTGTTTGTTTCTGTTTCTTTATTGGTAAAGGCAGACCAGGTGGCCGCCCCAATGCCTGTTGCTAGAGCCGCACCATTGGTTAAAGCTGCGGCTCCCAAGTTATTATTTTCTGAACCATTAGCTACGCCGGATGTTGTACCTTCATAGTAGCTAGAGGTGCCATTAGTTGCCTCTTGAACTAAATTTGATGTCTCCTGAGTAGCATTCTCCGTCAGATCAGATTGTGTTTGAGTATAAATGTTGAAAGGAATGCGATCAGGGGTTTCTTGCTCTTGAAAGTGCGGCACTGGTTGCTCTTCAAGCATCGCTCCGTTAAGAGAGGCATCTGTGCTGGCATTGAGCACCGCCGTTTCTCCATCATCTGTGTTGGGTGGATGAGGATTTGATTCTGGTAAGTTGTCTGTTTTCTCAGTGGGTAATGGACGTTTTCCCAAAATCCACCATAAAAACGCTCCACCTACAGTAGTAAAAAACAAAGGTAGGAGCAACCAAAATGGTGTTTCCCTATTTACAATTGGACTGGTTTGTGCAGTAGCAGGAGCTACAAAAGGCTGTTCGCCAAATGCAGAAGTAGTTGCACTAGGGGAAGTTGTAGCAGCAGGTGTTGTCTGGGCATCAGGGGAAGGGGTGAGTGCAGGTTGTAATAAGCTAGCTGCGATCGCCTCTGCTTCAGCAGTTCTAGCTTGTTCTATAGCCTGCTGTCCTGGGGCTGCAAGGGTAAAGCCGAGAAAATCTACTGTGCTTAAACTCGGATTTTTTTTGTAAACGTAAACTAAAGGTTGCGAGAAGGGATATTTATCATCATCTGGCAAAGCTTGATGTAATTGCAGAACTCGTACATCTTTCAATTTCGACACCTGATTAGCTAACACATAGCTGATGCCGTCTTTGCCCAGTTGTTTGATGATTTCTGCGGTATTATCCTCAGTTACTTGGGTAGCATTGGGCCCTGTAGTAAATTCAGCAGTTTTGAAGGCTGGATAAGTACGAAAAGTATCACGAGTTTCACTCGTGTTAGGGCGATCGATTACCCGAATCTTCTCTGAAGGCCCTCCCAGTTGTGACCAATTGGTAATTTGTCCCCGGAAAATGCGGGCGAATTGCCTACTGGTTAAGCTTTGCTTGAATGGATTATCTGCACTAACAATGATCGCAATCTTCTCACGGCGCAAGCGAACTTGCTCCAGTCCTTGGGCTTTTTCTGCTGGCGTCAATCCACGCCCCATCGCTACTATGTCGATTTTGCCATCTAGCAAATCTTTCAGTGCCGTATCTGTGCCGTTAGCAGCAACTTCAACCTTTGTGCCGGAAAACTGTTTTTCAAAATTTTCTTTCAGGCTTTGGTTGATTGCACCCAAGCTACTTGAACCATCAATCCGCACTATCGTCCCATTTTGCACTGTTTGCGGCAGTGTAAAAGAGGGAGAATCAGGTTTAGATTGTGCCAGCATCGGTGCTGATACCACCAAACTTGCTGCCATAGGAGTTGTAGCTAAGGCAACCCATAATACCAGCCTGATTATTGAAGTATCTTTTTTTTCTTGTTGCCACATATGCCCTTTATTAAAGTAAAAAATAGAAAGCCTACCAGTCCTAAATCACAATCTTGTTAGGGATTATGGAGGAGACGCGCTAATTATACATCTGAGTTATCTTTACTTCTAAGTTCCTTCAGCGCACTTATATTGATTTATACTTCGATGTAGATTGGATAGCATGATAATTTATACTCTAATTGCCAGAGTCTGTTTACTATAAAATGTTCTAATTTAGATTGCAACTTATACCAAGTTGGTAGCTTATGGCCACAATTATGAATTATTGAATTACTAAAACTGGTAAAGTGTAGCAAATTCAATATTATTTAACAATATTATTTTCAGTAGTACTGAGTACTGAGTACTTATTATTCAACACTCATCAGAATCTACTACATTTTTGAGATAACAATGACAATCTGGCTTATCAATCAGTGACTCTACTAAAGCATTTAGGGCAGTTGCAGCTAAAGCGCCACCTCCCAAAGTCCCTGCAACTGTAATAAAAGGTATCTCTTGCTGCATCAGTTGTCGTTTGGCTGCGGGAGCATGGCTAAAGCCAATGGGCATTCCAATTACTAGTGCAGGCTGAATTTTTTGGTTAGCGATTGCCTCACAAACTTCTACAAGCACTGAGGGAGCATAACCAACTACCAGCACACAACCCTTACTTACTTGCTGCAATTTTTCTCGCCATTCTTGATGTTGCCAAAAGGCAACTTCTGCCTCCGTGGCAGTGGTAATATGGGGATTATCAATCAAGGTTTCAATCCGACATCCCAAGTGAAGTAATCGAGTTTGATCCAAAGCAGCAGCAACCGTTTGGGTATCGACAACAATTTGACAGCTTGAAGATAGAGCTACTCGACTAGCTGCGATCGCACCTCGACTCAACTTGATAAAGGACACCAAACTCACATCGCCACAAGCCAAAACCAACTGAGAAATTAAGTGTTGTTCAATTTCCGAACGGTGAGATAAATCAGGTAGTAAGCGTTGTAGCGATTCTGAAAAAGCTTCCGAGTGCGTATGAATTTCGGCATCCAAACCACTCCACAGATTTTCCAATCCCCCCAATCCGGCTTGAGTTTCAACATCAAGTAACTTGAGTTGTGCCAAAACTTCCGCCTGCATAATTTGACAATGGCGATCGCGCCCCAATAATCCTTCTAATGCTGATGCAGTTTGTCGCAGTTGAGAAATTTGTTGCATCACCGCCCGATATTGCTGCTGAAGTTGTCCCATGAGGTTAACAGTTGTGTCAGCTTCTGGTTCCACTTCCAAAATATTGCGGATGTGGTTTAGCTGAAACCCTTGCTGCTTGAGTGCTACAATCCGTTGCAACCTGAGAACATCTTTTTGGGTGTAGAGACGGTAATTGCTGCGCGATCGCACTGGTTGCGGTAACAGTCCTAATTGATGATAATGGCGCACCATCCGCGGAGTTAAACCGCCGCCTACCAAGTGCGTTAACTGCTTAATTGTCAGTTCGCTACTTTTGATTTCCACGAATTACGTCTTAAATAAAGGTTAATTATTGTCGAGGGGGCGTTTAGAAAAGGCGATCGCATAATTCATATTGTGATTCAGCAACGCCCCAGCATTTGTATAAGTTTGCCAAAACCAGACGTTGGTATCTACAAGGAAAATATCACCCTGCTGGGGATTATCAGTTTTGATGTCGATGATATCAGCTTGAATGCTAAGGTTGACCACCATGCTTTAAAAAGTTGCAGCCTGCTCTGCGATCGCTGCATCAACCGCATTACGAAATTGCTCATCGGAATAGTAATGCTTTGCATTGGCAATCACACGCTCAAGAACATTCCACCCCTCAGAACTTATAGCGGTGAACTCAACCAGTTGATTCAGGTTATCTGCTGGAATATCTTTCAAGAGATGACCGATCGCAAATTAGTACCTTTGTTCTCGTGTATCATATTATCGCCTATATACTCTGCAAACCTACCCACTCTACGTTTCAAATTCATTAAGCTTGACATTAACATCAATGTCAAGGTTTAGCGTGAGATAGTCCTTATTAATTCGCCTCTCATGCTCTACCCCCAACGTTTCAGCCAATTCACCAGAGAACACACAGATACATTAGCAGCCCTTTTGTGTGGCTTACTGCTATTTCTCGGATGGTTCGCCTTGCATCTCGGTTGGTTGGGATTGGCGTTGCTACTGCTACCTGCTGCTTATGTAATTGGTGGTTACGAAAGTGCGCGAGAGGGATTGACAACTCTCTTCAAAGAAAAAGAACTTGATGTAGATTTGCTGATGATCGTGGCGGCGATTGGTGCTGCTAGTCTCGGCTTATGGCGAAGAGAATATCATCTAATTATTGATGGGGCAATTTTGATTCTGATCTTTGCTATCAGTGGCGCACTAGAAGGCTATGCAATGGCGCGAACTGAGCGGAGTATCAGGAGTTTGATGAGTCTGACACCAGATACAGCAAGGGTTTTACTTCAGGGAAGGGAAGAGGAAATTCCTATCACTCAGCTAAAAGTGGGTGATGAAATTGTCGTCAAACCCGGAGAACTAATTCCTACTGATGGGATAATTTCATCTGGTTACAGCACCCTCAATCAAGCTGCAATCACAGGCGAGTCTCTACCTGTAGAGAAAACAGTGGGCGCAGAAGTATTTGCCGGCACACTCAACGGCTATGGTGCATTGCAGATTAAGGTACACAAACCAGCCCAAAGCAGCTTGATTCAGCGGGTGATTCGCTTGGTAGAACAAGCGCAGACAGAAGCACCACCTTCGCAAGAGTTTATCGATCGCTTTGAGAAGGGATATGCCAAAGTCATTGTAGTAGCCGGAGTATTGCTGGCAACTTTACCGCCATTTCTTTGGGGTTGGGATTGGGAAACAACGATTTATCGAGCGCTTACCTTCCTGGTGGTTGCTTCTCCTTGTGCGCTGATGGCTGCAATTATGCCCACCCTGCTTTCGGGAATCGCCAATGGTGCAAGACAGGGAATTTTATTTAAGAATGGGGCGCAGTTGGAGAAGATTGGCAAAGTCCGAGCGATCGCATTTGATAAAACTGGTACTCTAACAACAGGACAGGTGCAGGTATACAAGGTAATCTCAGTTAGTGAATACACCCATGCAGATGTATTAAAAGCCGCCGCTAGTGTGGAATCCTCTTCAGAACATCCCATCGGTAAGGCAATTGTGCAGGCGGCTGGTGATTTGGATTGGGTTGGCGCAGTTGAAGTACAAGCCATACCTGGACAGGGAATTGTAGGAATCGCTCAAGAACAACAGGTAATTGTGGGGAATGCCGTTTTTGTGCAACAGTATGTGACAAATTTACCTGAAGAATTACGAAAAATGGCTCAATCTTTAGAGCAAGAAGGTAAAACTGTAGTTTGGGTAGCACAGGGAGATATAGCAGAGGTGATGGGTGTAATTGCGATCGCAGATGAAGTAAGATTGCAAGCAGCCGCAACCATTACCCGGTTAAAGAAACTGGGAGTTGAACAAATTGTCATGTTAACCGGGGATAATGAGGAAACTGCTCACAGTGTTGCTAAAGCAGTAGGAATTGATCGAGTATATGCTCAACTTCTACCAGAAGATAAGCTTGATGTTATCCGCAGTCTACAGCAACAATATCAAACTGTGGCAATGGTGGGCGATGGAATTAATGATGCACCAGCCCTAGCCCAAGCATCTGTAGGTATAGCGATGGGAGTATCTGGTAGTGATGTGGCATTAGAAACCGCAGATATAGTACTGATGGCAGACAAGTTAGAGAAAATTGCCGTGGCGATACATTTGGGTAGGCGATCGCAATCCATAGTCAAACAGAATATATTCGTAGCGTTGGGTTTCATTATGTTGCTTTTGGTGGGCAACTTTCTAGGAAATATTAACCTACCTATCGGCGTGATTGGGCATGAAGGTTCTACAGTATTAGTTACCCTTAGTGGTCTAAGATTACTGAAATAAACCACTTTTCTCTCTTTATCTCTGTGTCGCGCCAGTTGCTACAAGTCGGGGAACCGCAAGGGCGCACTGGCTTCTCTGCGCCTCTGCGGTTTATTAAAATTTGAAATTAGTTTTCCCCATCTCCTCATACTACGATGTTTATAGGGGACAGGGAAGAGGGGCATAAAAGATAGGGGACAATTAATTACGAATTACGAATTAATCCTCAGCTTTTGTTGAATATGCAGCAGTTTTACCATCCAATGAAACTGTATCTGTTTGCAATTCTTGATGCCGATTTGGTTTGATCAAGCGCTCTGTTGTCGTCTTAATCACGATATACAAAATCGGTACTACAAACAAACTCAAGAAAGTCGCAATTAACATTCCCCCAAATACTGTTGTTCCCAAAGATTGCCGACTTCCCGCGCCAGCACCTGTAGCAATAGCTAACGGGAAAATCCCCAATAGTGTAGAAAAGGCAGTCATCAAAATTGGACGTAGACGCTCTTGTGAAGCCTCAATTACTGCTTTGGTAATCGAAAGTCCTTGATCTCGCAATTGGTTAGCAAATTCCACAATCAAAATAGCGTTCTTACTAGCTAAACCAATCAACATTACCAGCCCAATTTGACAGTAAACATCATTAGCAAAACCTCGCATTGATTGAGCTATCAGCGCTCCAAAGATAGCTAAGGGAACTGATAACAGAATGATAAAGGGATCAACGTAGTTCTCGTATTGAGCAGCTAGTACCAAAAACACAAAGATTATTCCTAATCCAAAGATCAGGGGTGCTAAACCACCAGAGTCTATTTCTTCTAATGCAGTTCCTGACCATTCATAACCATAACCTGCTGGTAAAACTTCTTTAGCAACTTGTTCCATTGCTTTAATTGCGTCTCCAGAACTGGAGCCAGGAGCGGCGGCACCATTAATTTCAATTGAACGGAACAAATTGTAGTGATTTATCGTTTGCGCTCCCACAGTTGGAGTAACTGTGACTAAGTTACTCAAAGGAATCATTTGATTCTTTTGAGAACGAACGTATAGTTTGCCAATATCTTTTGGATTGGAACGAAACTGTTGATCTGCCTGGATATACACCCGGTAATTGCGCTGCTGGAGATTGAAATCATTCACATATTGTGATCCCAAAGCAGTTTGTAAAGTACTGAAGATATCATCTATAGAAACTTGCAACGCGTTGGCTTTATTACGGTTTACTTCCACAAGCAATTGTGGTGTATCTGCGGCAAAGGTGCTAAATACAGCTTGTAATCCTGGTGTTTGATTAGCGCGACCTAGCAACTTACCCATCGACTCTACTAAATTTGCTAAACCACTGTTACCTCTGCGGTCTTGCATTTGAAAGACGAAGCCGCCAAAGTTGCCTAAACCCTGAATTGGTGGTGGATTCACAGGAAAGACCCTGGCTTCTGGGATTGCCAACAACTTCCCTTGCAATTTGCCAATAATCGCCTGTACTGATTGATCGGGTCTTGAGCGTTCTGCCCAAGGTTTTAAAGTTGTAAATATAATGCCGCTATTGGCGGTGCTACCACTAAAACCAAATCCACCGATCGCAAAAGTCCCTAGCACTTCTGGAAGTGGCAAGATTTCTTTTTCTACTTGTGCCATAACATCGCTGGTATATTGCAGCGATACGCCTTGGGGCCCTTGGATGATGGTGATGAAGTAGCCTTCGTCTTCATCGGGTAGAAAGGCTGTCGGTACTGTGGTGTACAGCCAAGCAGTCATACCCAAAGAAACGATAAACAGTCCAATGACGATGCTTTTGAATCGTACCATCCAGGTAAGCGATCGCTCATAACTTGACCTTACCCATTCTAGGAATCGATTAATTAGGTCAAACAGCCAGCCAATCCACCTGGGAGGTCTTTGTTCTTGACGTAACAGCACGCCACATAAAGAAGGTGTTAGGGTCAAAGCCAAAAAAGTCGAAATCGCAATGGAAAAAGCGATCGTCAGCGCAAATTGTCGATAAAGTGCGCCCGTGGTTCCCGGAAAAAACGCCACTGGCACAAACACCGCCATCAATACTAGTGAAGTGGCAATAACCGCGCCAAATAGTTCCGCCATTGATTCACTAGCGGCTCGGCGAGGATTAATTCCTTTATCCTGAATAAAACGGCTAATTTGCTCCACCACAACGATCGCATCGTCTACTACCATCCCCGATGCTAAGGTCAGACCAAACAAAGTCAAACTATTAATGGAAAAGTTAAAAATTTTGATGAAGGCAAATGTCCCAATTAGTGCTAGAGGAATAGTCAGTGCTGGAATTAAAGTGGTTCGCCAATCCTGCAAGAACACAAAAATTACAATTACAACCAGCACCACCGCTTCAATCAGAGTCTTGATGACTTCTGCCATCGACTCTTCTACAAACGATGTTGTGTCAAAAGCTACCTGATATTTCATTCCTGGGGGAAAACTCGGAGCCAATCGCTCCATTTCAGCTTTGACTCCTTTCGCTACATCCAAGGCATTACTGCCAGGAACCTGATAAATCCCTAAACCTACAGCATCGTTGCCCCGGAACCGCAGAAATGTGTTGTAATTTTCTGCACCCAGTTCTGCTTTACCTACATCTTTAAGCTTGACTAAAGTACCATCATCTTCAGTTTTCAAGACAATTTCTTCAAACTCTGATGGTTCTTCTAATCGGCTATCAGCACGCACATCAAGTTGGTATCTTTGTCCTTCAGGAGCCGGTTCTTGTCCAATTCTCCCTGCACCAACTTGCAAGTTTTGTGCAGATAAAGCATTTGCTACATCCTGAGTCGTTAGTCCTCGACTGGCAAGGCGACTTGGATCTAACCACAGGCGCATTGCGTAGCGGCGTTCACCAAAAATTTGAGCGTTGCTCACCCCTTTGACTCTTTTTAAAGCATCTGCTAGGTAAAGGTCGGCATAGTTGCTTAAGAATATATTGTCGTACTCTTTATTCTCGGCAAATAAACCAATTGCTAAGAGAATGTTGTTAGACTCTTTTGATACCCGCACTCCTGTGCGCTGCACAGAGTCTGGTAGTTGTGGTTGGGCAACAGAAACACGGTTTTGCACATCCACAGCCGCAATATCTTTATCCCGTGATGAATCAAAGGTGGCTGTAATGGTACTAGTACCATCGTTACTGCTACTGGAAGTAAGATATCTTAGTCCTTCAATCCCGTTGATTTGCCTTTCTAAGATATTTGTCACTCCGCTTTCTACGACTTCTGCACTAGCTCCGCTGTAGTTGGAAGTCACACTGATTTGGGTGGGACTAATTTCTGGGAATCTTGCGATCGGTAGTGAGGGAATACTGATTAATCCTATTAAAAGAATGACGATCGCACAGACCGACGCAAAGATTGGCCGCTTAATAAAGAAGTCAACAAACATAGTTTAAAAAATTGGGGATTGGGTATTTGGCATTGGAAAGAGGACTTGGGGACAATGGGAAAGACTTGTTGCAAGTTCTCACTCAAGTCCCCTTGTCCCCTTGTCTCCTCTGCTCCCGTCTTCAACTAAGGCTTTAGACTACCCACTTCTTGTGGTGCAGGAGAGATAGGAGCGCCATTAGTTAGGTTGAGAATACCGGAAACAACTATTTTGTCTCCAGCCTTTAGTCCGTCGATAACTTGATAATTATTCCCCTCAATAACTCCCAATTTCACAGGTTTTTGTTGAGCCACTAAAGATGGCGCTCCAGGTTTAGGCTTTTCTGCTGGCGCTTGAGCCACAAACACAAAAGTTTCCCCACCCAAACGAGATATTGCTGTAACTGGAATTAAGATTCCTGGACGTTCGTTCCAGATCACTTTGGTTTGCACTGTCTGGCGATTGATCAGTTGACTTCTAGAATTACCAAAGTTGGCTTTAACTAAAACTGTCTGCGAATCGGAACTGGCATTTGGAGAGATGAAACTCAGCTTACCCCTTGCTGTGGGTTGGCCTTGGGCGTTCAGCATTTGCACTGGTAATCCCAAGCGCAGATTTTTGGCTTCTTCTAGGGGAACGGAAATATTCAGTTCTAAAGAGTCGTTTCTAGTTAATGTAGTGAGCTGGTCTGCTTTTTCTACATAATCTCCCACCTTTGTTGGAATATCACCAACAATGCCAGTGAAAGGAGCTAGGACTTTTGTGTATTGCAGTTGGACTTGAGCAGCTTGGACTTGGGCAGCTGCTTGACTTACTTGCGATCGCGCCTGGGCAATTTCTTCTGGGCGGGAACCATTTTCTAGTTGCCTTAAGTTTTGTTTCTGTTGTTCCAGAGCACCAGCTAGCTCATTGATACTAGAATTTCTGCTTTTGCGAACTTGGTCTAGGCGTTTCTGGGCTACGACAAGGGCAGCTTCAGCACTTTCCTGTTCTTTGACATATCCTTCTAAAGTATCTTGGGAAACTGCACCCTCTTTTCTCAATTGTGCGTATCGCTTGGCTCGTGACTGTGCTAGTTCCACATCAGATTTAGCTGACTGAATTTGAGCCTCAGCCTGAGCAATTTCTTCTGGTTGCGATCCCGATTGGGCATCTCTATAACGAGCTTGGGCTTGGGTTAACTGCGCTCTAGCTTGGGCAATTTCTTCTTGTCGCGTGCCCGCTTTGAGTTCAGCAAGCCTTGCTTGAGCTTGTTCTAGTCCAGCTTTTGCTTGTGATAATTGAGCTTGGACACTATCACTTTCCAGGCTAAGGATAACTTGCCCTTGTTGAACACGGTTGCCCTCTTGGATGAAAATCTGCGTTACTCGTCCTTCAACCTGTGGTCTAATGATTACCGAACGTGGAGCCTCTAAGGAGCCAATAAACTCCGAACTTTCCTGCACAGTTTCAGTTTCCACAGTTGCTAGCTTGACGGGAATTGCCATCGGTTGACCAGCTGCGGCCCCAGCAGGTGCATCGCTAGCGCTACTAGTTTGCCACCAGCGCCAACCAAAACCAACACCTGTAATTAATAGGACGATTCCCAACAGCAGAGGCCAACGCCGCTTTTGAGGTGGCTTAGGCGATCGCTCTAACAATGGTTGCGACTCTTGACTAGAATCATTAACAGTAGGCTGTTCTATTTCAACGGGCAGATGAGAATCAGGGAACTCAGAATGAGACATCTTCGGTTTCTTGTCTTGTGGATTTAGACTTGGGCAATCTACTCTTCGCTAAAAAAGCATTGTTTGGATCATTTTTTAGCCCTTTTTTCTTGATGTTGGTGACAAATATGTATTTGGGTATTTGGGCGATCGCTCACGTTGTCTAGCACCTAAAACAAACAAATAGTCTTCAGCACATTATGGTTGTTTTGTAAATTATTTAACTGTTATCGGTTTTTTAAAGTGTAATTTATAAAACTTTTTTAGTCAGTAGAAACCCATGACTTTAGCTCAGAGAGAAAACACGGTTTATCTTGCTGTCGCAAACACCTCAGTTACTGCCTTTATCAAGCGTGCACGAGTTTGTGCCGTCCTTGATGCTAAGTTTTCTATAAGCGTTTGCAAGCGCTTGCTTGCATTATAACCACATAAAAGACGAGATAAGTACAAGTTACAGATGAGTTTATCGCTCTTAAATCGTAGTGAATACTGATCTTAGGGAAGAGAAGGTTATGGAGCGATGCCAATGGCGGGCTACCTACGCTGTTAATTCAGCTTTATTAAGCAAGGTTGCAAGTTTCATAGAGTTATCCTCACTAAGAACGATGTGCAATCAATCAGTGTTCTCTAGAATCCTATTTTTGAGCAGTCTCAACTTCCTACACTTAGGTCACCCGATCGGTTGATTTGTAACTCACCCATTTGGGTGATTTAATTTTTCCTAATTATGGCTTTGTCTTCCTAGTCGCTTAATGTTCGCTAATTATCAAAAAATCCCCAGTCTCCAGCCCTTTTCAACCATCCACAACTGATTTTTTGGAATTTAATTTCGACAAAGTACCTACAGTTGATTTTCGGTTAGCAACAATATGAGAAAGCAGCCCTTCATAGCGATTAAGTGCTTGCTCTAAGGAATAGTTTTCTTCGGCAAACTGTCTTCCTGCGTTACCTAACCTCGCCCCTAGAGTAGGATTAGCATATAAATCATGCACCGCAGTAGCCATTGCTGAGGGTGATTCTGGCTCAACAATTATCCCACCACCACTGAGTTTGATTGCTTTAGCAGCAGTACCAGTGGCGGGAACTGAACCCACAATCGGGCGACCACTCGCCAACAGCAGTGGTATTTTTGAAGGCATATTGAACGAAATCACATTGCGCTTTTGCACAATCAACCCTACATCAGATGCTGCTAGCATTTCGGGTAGTTTTTCTCGTGGCTGCAACGGTAGCAGCAAAACATTATCTGCTCCATTTAAAAGACAATATTCTTGCAACCTTTGCAATGCTATTGATTCGCCAACGATAACAAAGACAATCTCCCTAATATGGCGCAAGTAAACTGCTGCTTCTATTACTGTTTCTAAACCTTGCGTTAGAGCAATATTGCCCGAATAAAGTACTACAAATTTCCCATCCAGTTGATGGCTAGATATCCAGGAGTTGTTCTGTTTCGGTAAAGGGCGGATGAAATTTACATTCACCCAATTGGGAATACAAACGATTTTATTAACAGGTACTCCCTTATTCACTAAATTCTCACGAAACCCATCGGCGATTACACTAATAGTATGTGCAGTCCGATATGCAAATTTCTCTAGGGCTGCAAGAGTTCGGATCATCCATTTGTTCTTCAAAAGCCCGATACGCACGGCAGCTTCTGGTAAAATATCTTGCACATTCAGAACTATTGGGCAGTTGTATAACCAACCAAATATTGTTGCTGGTAATATACCTAAAAGAGGCGGGACTGTTAAGATAATCACATCGGGTCGTCCACCTTTAAAGGCTTGGGGTAAGCTCGTGAAAACAAAGCTCAACTCCAGTAACAGCCGATCTAGGAGGTTAGGTTTAGACTTAATTCGGAGGTAACTCCGTTGAATAGTTACACCATTTCTTTGTTCAGTAAGGTACCACTTACCCCGATACTCATCATAAATTTCGCGCTGAGGATAGTTGGGCATTCCCGTAATCACCCGCACTTCATGACCTCGCTTTACTAGTCCTTCTGCCAATTCAGTCATTAACGGAGCAATTCCAATCGGCTCTGGATGATAGTTGTAGGAATAAATCAGAATGTGCATGAGCTATTTGTGAATTTTTTGAAGACAGCCTGAGATAATCGGATTTATTCCTTAATAGTCAGTAGGGGCTGCTACTTTTATTACTTGTTTTAATTTGTAAATTTGTTTCATTAACATTGCGTTAAACATTGTTTATGAATATTTGAGTGATTTTTAAAAGAGAGTTTTTCTATTATATTAAATCACCTAACAATCAAAATATCACATTGTGTAAATAGCTTGGGTTTCTAGTGGTTGTTTTAAAAGTTTCAGAAGACATAATTTTCTGGTTCTGACTTGGATTAACTACAACGAAAACATAAGGTTTCAGTTATGTACTAAAATGTTTTGCTGTGCTCACCATGAGAGTAAAAGACCCTTTTAAAACATCCTCTTATAGACATAGGTTTTAGTTTCTGGCAATCATGACAATATTTGCCCTGGTTGTTTCTGAACAAATGCCTAAATTTACACTTGGGGGATTGTAGCATTATATTTAAGCTCGTGCATATAACCCGCATTCCGCCCTTTAAACTGGCACATAGTATAGTGTTGATGGCGAACCAATGAGGTTGAATGGTAGCCCCACCAGTTAACTGAACTAGTAGGGCTAGAATAGACATTTAGTAAATTTGGCAAGCTCTGACTAGAAAGCCCTAATTTATAGCAATCGGCTTGCTTTGTCTTCAAAGTTGAACCTACACCCAACGTAGCAAAGGCTACGCCTACGCAAGACTGGTTGCTGTGGTAGCAGCGATTTTGGCGAAAATATTTTTCATTGTCATAACTCCAAAATTTATTGCCATGATGCAAATATAAATACATCAGACAGTAGGAAGCTTACGATATCAATCTGTATAAGTAGATACTGCATAAAAGTATAGTGGCAAATGTAATAAATCAATTAAGAGAAAAACTTGTTTTTTACATTTTTAGAGAAAATGCCAAGTCTATCTAACAAATCTAAGCTCAACTTTATCCATTTTGATGTATGTAGCAAGGTTTATTAGCTAAAAATCACGAGCGATCGCCTGATAATAACTGATAAAGTTGAGCTACGCAAAGTTGAAAACAGTGACCTATGCCTGCGTTTCTATTAGAAGTTGGTACAGAAGAATTACCTGCAAGCTTTCTCAGTGATGCTTTAATACAGTGGCGAGAGCGCATTCCTCAAAGTTTGGAAGCAAACAGCATCAATGGCGAAAGTGTTCAGGTGTATGGTACTCCTCGGCGTTTGGCGGTAGTGATTAAAGGTCTACCATCCCAGCAAGCAGACCGAGAAGAAGAAATTAAAGGGCCCCCTGCCCAAGCTGCCTTTAAAGATGGTCAGCCGACTGCTGCTGCTATCGGCTTTGCCAAAAAGCAAGGTGTGGAATTGGATGCGCTGTTCCTTCGCCCCACTGACAAAGGGGAATTTGTCTTTGTGCAAAAAAGAATTCCCGGCCGTCCTATAGCGGAAATTTTGACAGAACTTGTTCCCCAGTGGATTTGGGGTTTAGAAGGTAAGCGGTTGATGCGTTGGGGTGATGGGGATGCAAGGTTTTCCCGACCAATTCGCTGGCTGGTAGCTTTGTTAGATGCAACAGTGCTACCTCTGGAATTAGTGAATGGTTCTAAAACGATTCAGAGCGATCGCATTTCTCAAGGTCATCGGGTCTTGCATCTTGAACCTGTGACAATTGCTCAAGCTACTGATTATGTTACCGCTCTCAAGGATGCCTCTGTCACCGTTGACCCAGAAGAACGGGCAAATATTATCAAAGAGCGAGTAAAGGCAGTAGCAGAAAATTTAGGCGGGTATACAGTAATTTACCCTGATTTGTTAGAGGAAGTAACCAATCTTGTAGAATATCCTTCTACAGTTGTTGGTAAATTTGAACCAGAATTTTTAGAATTACCAACTGAGGTAATTACTGAAGTCATGGTTACTCATCAGCGTTATTTCCCTATCTTTAAACCAGATAGTTCGGAGCAAGAATTATTACCTAATTTCATCACTATTTCTAACGCTGATCCCAAAAAATCAGATATTGTTGCCGTCGGTAATGAAAGGGTAATTCGTGCCAGATTAGCTGATGGCAGATTTTTCTACGAAGCTGATTTAACTAAACCAATAGATAGCTTTTTACCACAATTAGAAAAAGTCACTTTCCAAGAAGAATTGGGTTCGGTGCGTACCAAGGTAGATAGAGTAGTTAAGATTGCCGAGCTAATAAGCACCCAATTGGAATTAGCGGAAAATCAAAGCCAAAAAATCCAACGTGCCGCTTTATTATGTAAAGCAGATTTGGTCAGCCAAATGGTGTATGAATTCCCCGAATTGCAAGGCATTATGGGAGAAAAATACGCCTTAGCTAGTGGTGAAGATGCCGAAGTAGCAAAGGCAATTTACCAACATTATTTGCCTACAGGAGCCAGTGATAATTTCCCAGAAACCCTTACAGGTCAAATTGTCGGTTTAGCAGATAGATTAGATACCTTGGTGAGTATCTTTGGTTTAGGTTTAATTCCCTCTGGTTCCTCTGATCCTTTCGCCTTGCGTCGGGCGGCTAATGCTGTAGTCAAAATTACTTGGTTTTATAATTTGCCGATAAATTTAAATGATTTATTGGCACAAATAGCCACAGATTTTGCAGCAAAGTACCACAAAGACCAGGCATCATTAACCGCAGCGTTACAAGAGTTTTTCTTACAACGCATCCGCACTTTACTACAAGAAGAAAAACAGATTGATTACGACTTGGTAAATGCAGTTTTGGGAGAAAATGACCCAGAATACACAGAACGGACGTTAAAGGATTTGTTAGATGTCCGCGATCGCGCCTTATACTTACAACAAATCCGCAACGACAGTACCTTAGATAACATCTACGAAACCGTTAACCGTTCCACACGATTAGCCGCCCAAGGTGATTTGGATACAAAACAGCTAGAACCGACAACTGTCGTCCGTCAAGAATTATTCCAAAAGCCCTCTGAAGAAGCTTTGTATAATGCCTTAATCGAATCAGTGCCGCAAACTCAAGCAGCACAGCAGACACGGAATTATCAACTGTTAGTAGCAGCACTAGCCAAAATTGCCCCTACAGTTAGTAACTTCTTTGATGGCCCAGATAGCGTTTTAGTTATGGACTCCGATCCAGAAATCAAACGTAATCGATTACACTTACTTGGATTAGTTCGCAATCATGCCCGTGTTTTAGCTGACTTTGGTGTGATCGTCAAAAATCTGTAGCGTAGGTCAACAAAAAGTTGTGTAATTTTTGCCAATAAACGCTACTATAGGGAGTGCTTAACCAGGGACACTCTGCTGCAATCTATGTCCAGAGCTACTGTAATTGGATTGGGAAAGTCCGGTGTTGCTGCGGCGAGATTGTTGAAACGGGAAGGTTGGGAGGTGGAGCTAAGTGATAGCAACACCTCCGAAACCCTCCTACAACAACAACAAGAACTCGCTGCCGATCAAATAACCGTGAAACTAGGCCAATCCCTAGAATTGAATGGTGCTAATTTACCCCAATTAATAGTCGTTAGTCCTGGCGTGCCTTGGGATATTCCCGTATTAATCAAGGCACGCCAATTAGGTATTGAAACCATTGGGGAAATGGAACTCGCTTGGCGAAATTTGCAATCTCTACCTTGGGTAGGAATTACAGGTACTAACGGTAAAACTACTACCACAGCTTTAATTTCTGCCATTTTTCAAGCAGCAGAATTAGACGCGCCCGCCTGCGGTAACATTGGCTACGCCGCTTGTGAAGTTGCCCTATCTTGGAAGGGGAGAGGGGCAGGGGGC
>NZ_WBKL01000033.1:0-32761 GCF_015714705.1 Nostoc sp. NZL
TTGCGGAACAGCCTTAGACCGTGACCATAATGCAGCGCTGAATATTCTTGAAATTGGACTCCGTACTGTGGGGCACACAGGAACGTTAATCGCCTCTGGAGACATCGACCTCTGCGTGGGTGAGGAAACTCCTCCAAGTAAGTCGGGTCGCGGAAAGAGGAAGTCCAAAGAGCGATCTTTGGAATCCCCCGCTATATCAGGTACTCCTGATTAGCGCCGGGAGGATGTCAATTAAAAAGCAAGCTACTGTAAGTGAAGAGTTGTAGTCAGTGTAAGTGGTTCACGTTAGCACAACTTGAAGCGGTTCTTGCCAATCTAAGTGCAACTGTGAGTGGGCATTGCCGCTATTAATGGCAATTTCTACCCAGCCGTGACTGCCAACTAAAGCTATTATCTCTCCCACGTTAACATCACTGTAAGTTTCACAGCCTGGTATACTCAACCCCGCAGCCTGCACAGACCAAGTTTTGCCTTGTACGTAACTCCCTGCAATGTTGCTCACTAAGTTGCCAAAGTGGTCAATATATTGAATGCAACCCACTACACCAGTGGTTGTTTGCTGGCACTCGCCTATATCCAGTTTTACCAAACTTGCTGGATCAATTTCTTGTCCTAGCTGTTTGAGGGAGACACCACTAGCAAGATTAGCTCCCACTGGTGCAAAGATATCTCTACCGTGAAAAGTTTTGCTTGGTTGAGGAGTTTGCCAATAGTTAAGATTTGTGAGTTTGACGGCTGCGATCGCAGGACTTTGACTAAGTACCCCGCTAAAGATACCATTATCTGGGCCTACCAAAAACCCTTGAGCAAATTCTACTGCGATCGCTCGTCGCTTGCTTCCCACACCCGGATCTACTACTGCCACATGCACTGTGCCAACGGGGAAATAGGGACAAGCATTCATCAGGGAAAACCTGGCTGCGGCTATGTCTTGCGGTGGAATTTGGTGCGTTAAGTCTACCACCGTCAGTCTGGGGTTAATTTGGGCTATGACACCCTTCATTATGCCTACATAAACATCGCGATCACCGAAATCACTCAGTAAAGTTACGAGTGGTTGTTGACCTATCTGCTTTTTAGACATATTTTTGCTAAAATCTACATTAATTCAGAAATTTCTGTAGCAACAGCTACAGAATATATGCTATGTTAAGAATACCAGACATAAAGCAAAAAATTAAAGAAGGTAATCATTATGAATCAAGGTAGACTACAAAGTGTCAGGAAAGCACAAGAAACTCACAGAGAAAATATTCAAAAAAGCCTAGAGCATCGCTTGCAAGTAGCCAGAGCAAAGGGCGACGAACAACTGATTCGTCAACTAGAAGCTGAAATGAGGTATTCCAGCTAAATCAAGTTTTTATTGTTCTTAGTTTGTTGTGTAACCCGCTATGGCGGGTTTTTTTCGTTTTTAGGGGGTTTTTTGGTAATTTTGCTCTTACAACGTTTTACCTAACCCAGTTGTACATAGAAAACAAAACTGCGATCGCGGCGATAACCAAATGTCACCAGACCGAAGAGTTTTGCGATCGCTCTGAAGTACACACCTCCTTTAGTTGACTTTTATCTAAAAACTGTATTCAAAAATACAGTTTTTGGACACTAGCTCAAGCTGCTTCCCGTAGCTGTGACGGTACACTCACCTCTGGAAATGAAAGTGAGAGTTGTTCGGCTTGAGGTACTGCGGCCTGTTCTAAAACTTGAACTTCGATATTCACGCTCACCAGATAACTGCCTGTATCAGCACCAACCGCTTCAGCAATTAATTTGGCAATGTCTGGGCGTTTAGCAGTCAGCGGGTCACGTAAAATACACCGATCCCATTCATGCTTGGCAGTCGGATTGAGGTTGAGAATGTAATGCTTCATCATCGAACTAACCCTTGAATCCATCTTCCAGAAGGTTTTCACAGAGCCGTTATGCATTTAACTAGGCTTTGTGGACGCTATCTTTATTATAGTATATTTGTACTAAAATGGGCGATGTCTGAGTGAAAAACTGGGGGATACAGACCATTACTAGGAGCGCACAAGTGAGCGTTAGCCATATTCTTGTGCTACATCCCATTTTTTTAGGGGCTGTGTTTTAATTCAGGGGGGAATAATCAAACTGCTTCGCAAAGTCATTTCGTTCTACCTATATACCAACAACTCTTTATCAAAGCGCGATGCCGTTCACGGAGCATCTCGTAGAGAAGGCGGGAAAAGCCAACGCCACATTTATTTATTCCCTTATTCTCAATCAAATTTGGTAGCGGGTGTGAATCCACAATTTACAATTCAAGGAAATCTGCCCATAGGTAATTTCTAACATCAAGCTATTGCAACTAAGCTTACAAAGTAACGCCTAATTTTTATATAAATCGCTATATGGTAGATATCTATATTATTGAGCTATTTGTGATTGGTCTGCTTCTGCTAATGGTCACATTAGGGTCAGGTTGGATTTCTCGCTTACCTCTTTCTTTTGCTATTATCTATCTACTAGTTGGTATTTTACTAGGCCCTTACGGCTTAGGGCTGATTCAATTACGTCGAGATGAAGTTTTTAACGCCGAACTGCTGGAGAGAATCACAGAACTTGTAGTAATTATTTCTGTATTTAGCTGCGGTTTAAAAATTGTTCGCCCTCTACGATTGGGGGTTTGGGGTATTACGGCACGATTAATTGTCTTTCTGATGCCAATGTCAATTTTTGCTTTGGCTGCTGTAGGTAAATTATTTTTAGGGATGAATTGGGGAGAAGCAATTTTATTAGGAGCAATTCTCGCACCTACCGATCCAGTATTAGCATCAGAAGTACAACTGACCGATACAAATGACCAAGATGAGTTGAGATTTGGTTTAACTTCTGAAGGTGGGTTAAACGATGCTTTAGCTTTTCCCTTCGTTTACTTTGGCATTCATGCATTAGAAGATGATAACTGGGGTAATTGGTTTAAAGAGTGGATTGCGGTTGATTTAATTTGGGCGATCGCAGCCGGCATTGTTATGGGAATTGTCGTTGCCAAATCTATAGTTTGGATTGAAAAAAGAATTCAAAAACGTCGTCCTGCTGATGAGTTAATGGAAGATTTTATTGCTATCAGCACAATTCTACTGACTTATTCTTTAACAGAAATGGTTAATGGCTATGGATTTTTGGCAGTATTTGTTGCTGGGTTAGTTATCCAACGCAGTTACAGAAATCCTGAAAAACCGCTAGCGCAATTGGAATTTGTTGAGCAAGTTGAAAAGCTGCTGGAAGTTGGAACAATTCTACTATTAGGTTCAATATTATTATTGCAACCAATGCTCAACTATGCTATGCAATCTTTATTAGTAGTAATTTTATTATTATTCGTAATCAGACCTGTAGGAGTTTGGATTAGCACAATAGGTAAACGCCCTCTCGACTCACACCGCCGAACCTTTCATCCAGGAACTCGGTGGTTATTTGGATGGTTTGGTATTCGTGGTGTCGGCTCTTTATATTATCTCGCCTATGCCTTTGGTCATGGATTAAAAGGAGAAGCCGCTGAACAAATTGCTTGGATAACTTACACTACTATTGTAGTTTCTGTGATTATACATGGAATTAGTGCAACTCCATTAATGAAGTGGTATGAGCGCAATCTGACTAATCAGAGAAAAGCTACTCCTCCCGCCACAATAGATGAATTTGAGTAAAATTAATTTTTGTTGTAGTGTTATGGCTAAACCGTAACGCGCCATCGAAAATTTAAGGTGTGTTCCGCTTTAGCAATAACACACCCTATAATTTAATTTTCTAAACATGACTCAAAACCGGAGAGAGGTTTTGAGTTTTATTCTCCTTATATTGTTGGGAAGGAGTTAGGTTTAAGGTTAGGGTTTATATTTCCTATTTACCTGTCACCTTTTCAATAACTTCTTTGGCTTTTTCACCAAAACTTTCTGGGGGATTTTGTTCTTGTTCAGCCTTCAAATTCCTTTCGTAAGTTTTCTCTAGAGTATTAAGATTTTCTGAATCTTTTATTGCTTGCTCATAAGCTTCTTGTCGTTTTTCTTCTTGAACGCCAACACCTGGATCATATTCGTTAGCGCGATTGATTTTTTCTTCAGAATTTGGTTTATACTCTCGGGGTATTAGCTTTAATTCTTCAAGAGTAGTTGCATAACTAGCCTGCTGAACGAAAATGAATGAACCTGACAAGCTGATGAAAATAATTAAGCCAACAACCAAAAAGCTTGAACGTAACGCTTTCTTTAAAGTTAATAGAATTTTTTGCACGAAAAACTCCTCCTGTTGTTCTGTTATAAGCCTTGCTCATGTATAAATATATTCAATATTTAAGGCTCACAGGCATCCTAAGTGTTTAGGTACAGTTTTTCCTTCTACCGCAAGGTATATTAATTTTTACCTATAGTTAAGTTGATGCTATTGAAACCTTCTAGCCCCTAGCACTACTTAGATTTTTGTAATACTCAAATTGTCCTACTTAACGAGATTCTGCCCAGAACTAAAGTTCTGGGCTAATAATTCAAGTTCACTGAAGTGGACTGAAATTTTCACTCTATTATAGATAGCCACCTAACATAGCTAAAAATCTTGTCTTGAGTGTTATCTTAAATGACCTCTAACTATTAGCTTCAAAATTAATTTTGAGATGAGATAGCAATGAAACGCGAGATTAATGATCAAACCTTGAGCTTACGTGCTTAACCCAAGCGAATTAAGCTATAACCAAGTGTGATTAATTTTAATTCCTCGGCTTTGCATTACATCTTCAAATAAATTTGTTGGTAGTGCTTCTTCAACAGCAAAAACACCTGGTTTCTGGAGTTTACCTTCTAGCAATAACTGGGCAATACTACCTGTACCACAACCAGAAGCCGCCGCTGTATTTTCATGCACTATAGTTGAGCAATAAACTGCTGTTTCACCATTTTTTTGCCCTGTAACTTCTGAACGAACTGCTACACCAATTCCACTAAAATTATTAGTAACATCTGTCATGGAATGGCTGACATGAGACAGAAATTCAATCATGTAACGGCGTTGCATTAACCACTTTGGAAAAACGTGTGCTGCAATCCAAGTTAAATGATTGTAAAAATCGGGAACAGAGCCAAACTTAGTAATTACAGTTTTTACTGATGGGAAAGCTTTGGGCAGCGTAAAGGTTTCTGGCATATCAAACCAGTAAACTCCGCTGAGTCCATAGGGAGGTGGAAACTCAACTAATTCTCTTTCACTATAAGGCTTAATTAACTCCCATTTTCCATCTATCCAAGTCTCAAAGGGATACTGTAACCCCAGAAAAGTTGTCCGCATCACTGTAATGCCAGCACCACCAGAACCAGAAACCAAATAACTTAAATGGATCTTTTCTGGTTTATCAAATTGTTCAACACCTTGACGTACCATGCTGTTAGAAATACCAGGAAAAATACCAGTATTAATAATTGCTGTCACACCAGCAGCAGCAGCCTGTTCACTAAAATTGAGAGCTTTGCTGGTATAAGAACGATGGTCACTTACATCTACATAATTAACGCCTTGAGCAATACAGGTTTCGAGAACATTAGTATCTCGATAATGAAATGGGCCAGCACAATGAATGACTAAATTAGAGTTTGCGATCGCATCTCGCAACTTGTCAACTTCTGCCAAGTCCAATACCAAAAACTGCACCTGTCCTCCCGAAGACAAGCTAACAGCCTTCCCAAACTCCGCAGAACGTCCAGTAATTGTAATTTTAGCCTGCGTATGGGTAGCCAGATCCTGAGCAACACTGCTACCAATCCGCCCCCGTCCACCAAGAATTAAAACGCTGTCTGTCATTACTCCAGATTAGCAACACTAACCTTATTTCATCAGTTTTGTGTCTTGTTTGCCATCGGTTACAAGTATGATTTATACCATTTCACGAAATTTCTGCTTTTATTGTTGTAAGCAAGTTAGTAGTAAAGACTAAAAAATAACTTGACAACGTACTACATTTGCGCATCAATTTGCCTAACTACTGTTAGTGCCGAATAACTCACCCCAGCAGTACCTTCCCCTGGATGGGTGGAGTCACCAACTAACCACAAATTCTGGATGGGTGTACGATTGGCGAACCCAAAGGGGCCAAAGGTCGGAAGCCTTTGACCAATACCGCCAACTATACCGCGATCGCGGGCTGTGAAATGGGCAAAGGTGCGGGGTGTTGCGGCTTCTTGATGAATAATCGTTTCTGGTTTGAGATAGAAGTATTGGGCAAGACGAGCGATCGCTTCTTGGGTAAACTTTTCTTTTAGTCCTTCATAATCTTCAGTCTGCCACCACTGTGCAGGATCGACAAATGAAGAAGCAATAATTGTCGCTTTCCCCTCTGGTGCGCGGCCATCTCCAGGATGACTGACGGAAACAAACAGGGAATTATTCTCGCCAATGGGGCCATTGACATCGTACAGAAATTGGAGGTGAGGAGGGCATCCAGGCGGAATCGCGCTGGCATCTACACCCAAATACACCACAAACGCACCCGATGCTTGGGGCAGTTTTTCCACCCGGTTTTTATATCCAGATGGCGCTTGTTCTCCCAATAAATGCACCAAGTTTTGCACGGTGACATTGGTAACTATCTGGTCTGCGGCTTCTGTCCAGACTTCGCCAGTTTTCTGATTTCTAATGACTACAGCAGTAGCTTTGCCATTCTCTACTTTAATTTTTTCTACAGTATGGCGCATCAACAATTTGCCGCCATCTCTTTCTAAGGATTGTACCAAGCGATCGCTTAATACTTGCATACTTCCTTGGAGGTGAAACAATCCTTGGGGCAGTTGGGATACACTCAACGCTGTGGCGGCATAAAGTAATGCTGTCTGTTCTGCATCCACCTGGGAGTATAGCTTCAGTTGCAAATCTAAAAAAGTTCTCAGTCGTTGGTCATTTCCTAGTCCACATAACCGTAAAGCATCTCCTACCGTAAACAAAGTGAAGGGTACGGTAATTAATGTACTGGGACGCACCGCTTGCGTTAGCTGCCACAAATCCCATAAATTACGTGGTGGTAGCACAGGATCACGTCCTTGAAATTCCCAACTGGCATCAAATAAAGTTGCCATCAATTGCCAGAACGGTTCGCTACCGGGAAACTGTTTTTGTCGTTCCTCTTGCCATTTCTCTTGGTCGCGCCAAACATTAATCGGCGTGCTTTCCCCAGGTAAATACACTGCACAAGCAGGATCACAAGGCGTTGCTTCCGGTAAATCAATTTCCAATTCTGAGAAAATGCGGTGATGAATTCCCCCTGGTTCCAACCCCGCCACCTGAGTTGCGCCCACATCAAAGGTAAATCTCTGCCGTTTAAACGTCGAAGCACAGCCTCCTGGTACGAGGGCCTGATCCAAAATTAAGACGCTGTAACCTCTATGAGCTAATAATGCTCCAGCAGTCAGTCCACCTATTCCGGCACCGATAACAACAACACGAGAGTTACTTTTGTCAAGAGAAATGCTGGACATTGATTAGTTTATTTAAAATTCTTCATATTTCTACTCATAATTTTACCTTAATCTCAAAGTTAAATGGGATGCGATCGCAGATAGCTGTGCGCTCCTACCGTGTATTTTTGCCGTTCGCCTAAAGCTCGTAGAAAGTCTCCAGGTTGGAAACCAGGAAAACCACGACAACGTAGAATTCGCTATTCGATAGTCAAAAAAAGTACAACTAAGCCCCGCAACAATCAACGAAAATCTTCTTATACCAATTTAATATGAAGTTGTATAGAAAAGGGCTTCTAAAATAAAGTTATAAGAGGAAACAGAAATTACCTGCTTAATTATTCTTCGTCTCAAGAATGAATATGTAATAGCTAATTAGCTCTCTCTTCCCCTTTGCCAAAACTGCCGTAAAATCTCCCCAGGTTTACGATCCCAAGTGTCTATATGCTCGTATATCAAGTTATCTTGATTTAGTTTATACGTTGAATAGCCATTAAAAAGCAAACCTGCTTTCCAAGGAACGCGTAACACTCCTCGCACTGTCCACTTTGCTAAAATAGTGTCTTCGGCTGACTGAGATACTTCATGCACATCAAAGTAAATATTGGTAAAAAATAGCCTAGCGTGAAATCGCAAAGTCCAAAATATAATGCGATAATTAAATTTGTATTTAAATGTATTTACCGGATCTTTAAAGTAGATATCCTGTGTATAAATATCATAGGAGATATCTTTTTCAAAAAGTGTTGGTAAATCCTCTTTTAAAGTCTTAATTACCTGTTCCACCGATAATTGAGATTCCACGCGCATTTTTCCTTAAAAAATCTTTTTTAACAACCTTTCCACTTCTCGCCAAATAGAAGATGTCCTCTTGTTATCTACACCACCCGTACTCAAATCTGACAGAGTGGGAAATGATGCAGACTTAGCATAAGGGCCATTTCGCAAAACTTTCGCTAGGGTATTGTTATTCTCGCGCAAACCTTCGTAAAAAAAGAATACCTCTCCTTGAATGCCAAGTTGGCGATTGTATTCAATTGCCTGCACCAGATATTCTGGACTAATGCAATAAGAACCAAGCTTCATCAGTATTCCCGGTGCTAACTTCGGCAGTGTCCCATCTGTGAACTGCTGGTTTATTAGTTTATCAGCGATCGCCTGATAACTCCTAAAATCACGGCGATAAATCTGCGGCTGAATCATATCAACTATTCCCCGCTTCAGCCAGGTGGGTGAGTCTTGCAGATATTCCTGGAATGCCCAATCATGGATATTAGGTGCGATCGCTACTAGCAAGTTAGGATTAACTGCTTTTACCTCCCCGTAGAGACGCGCCAAAAACTCAGTGAGAATATCTGCACGCCACTGTAACCATTGCCTATCCTTGGGATTCTGTGGCGGATTGCGATCGAATTCTTGGCGATAGCGGGTGACAGTTCCTTCATCATAGCCACCTTCACAGGGTAATGCAGGGAAGCGATCGTCACCTTGAACACCATCCACATCGTAATTATTCGCGACTTCCAGCACCAAGTTCAACAAAAATTCCTGCACTTGTGGGTTGAGTGCATTCAACCACTCAAAGCCATTTTTCTTCAGTAAGTTACCGTTACAGTCACGCGCAGCCCATTCCGGTTTTTTCTGTAAAAGTACACCACCATTCAAATTGTAAGAACTGGCAAAACCGTATTCAAACCAAGGAATAACTTTCAACCCAACTCGCCGCGCCTCAACTACCACTTCTTCTAAAGGGTCACGACCTACAGGCAGATGGTCAATTTCGACTCCAAAAGTCTGCCGCATTGTTTGACTGGGATACAAAGTTACTGCCTTGTTCCAAACAACGGGAAACACCACATTAAATCCCGTCTCGGCCAGAAAATCCATCGCCTCAGCAATACGTTCCTTTGACCTGAGAACTTTACTATCAGTAGTGGTCAGCCAGATACCACGGGTTTCTATTATTCCCATTTCTATAAATTGAAATTCTCGGCACTGCACCATCTAAACATTGACTAGTCGGCGATACCGCGCCTGTATTATTGTGTAAATTCCATAGGCAACCAAACCTAACGCCACAATACCTAAAAGCCATGCTCCATAAGGCTGTTGTGCTAGAGTCTGTAATACTTGATCCAAACCTTGTGCGGTAGCGGCGTTCGATTGCCTTGCAGCTTCGATTAAAAACCAGCCGATAATACAAAAGACTATACCCCGTGCGGCTAAACCAAATCTGGAAATCCTCATTACCCATTGGGCTTCTTTGTTGCTTAACTCAGTTAAATTGAGTTCTTTACGAAATTTGGCACTAAAGGCTTGATAAAACTGATAGAAACCTAAAGCAATTATCAACACTCCGACAGTTCCAACTAGCCATTGACCAAAGGGTTGAGAAAGCAAACGTGCCGTCCAATCTTCAGTAGAATCACTACTATTTTTAGCGCTGCCTGTACCCATAACGATTTGCACTGCACTTAAGGCTAAACTTGCATAAATCAAGCCATTAACTGCGTAACCAATTCGTACTGCCAAACCTTTGGCATCATTACCTTTATTTTCTGGGTCTTTAATTGCCTGTACAAAACGCCAGATTACGTATCCAATCAATCCAATTGCAACTAAAGCCAGCAAAAATTTACCAAATGGCTGGTTGACGATTGTTTGGAGAGCGCCTTGGGTATCAGTTGTTTTACCACCCGTGCCAAAAGCCGCCTGTGCTGCCAGTAGTCCAACTATACCGTAAACTACTCCCTTAGAAATATAGCCAAATCGTCCCAGTCGCTCAACCCACAATGAAGCATGGTTTGCCAACTGTTGTGTCATGGTAGTTGTGGAGAATTATTATATCTACCTTTTACCAAAATTTACCCATGATTCACATCTACCCCAGGGCAAATTGTCTAATATTTTTGCAAAAAGTCCCTATCGTAATACTGTCTTTTAATAGATGTGAGGCTGCTCAAAAAATATTACAGTTATTAAGCACAGTATTATTATTTAGTATTTTTTAATGCTGAGTTTGGATTAATTATGTCTTTAATCGAAAGTTCTTGGAAACACGAATATATAACTACCAATGGGGTCAAACTACACTACGTTACCCAAGGTGAAGGCCCTTTAATGTTGATGTTGCATGGGTTTCCTGAGTTTTGGTACTCTTGGCGGCATCAAATACCAGAATTTGCCCAAAATTTTAAAGTTGTCGCCATTGACTTGCGTGGTTACAACGATAGCGATAAACCAAATGATCAATCAGCTTATGTAATGAATGAGTTTATCAAAGATGTTGAAGGAGTAATTAAGGGATTAGGATACCAAAAATGTGTTTTAGTTGGACATGATTGGGGAGGTGCGATCGCTTGGAATTTTGCCTATGCTCACCCCGAAATGCTAGAGCGATTAATTATCCTTAACCTGCCTCATCCTGCCAAATTTGCCCAAGGCTTACGCACTCCCCAACAGTTGCTACGTAGCAACTACATATTCCTATTTCAACTACCGTGGATACCAGAATTACTTTTACAATCTTCCGACTACCAAGCAATTGAAACAGCTTTTAAAGGTACAGCAGTTAACAAGAGTGCTTTCACCAAAGCAGATATTGACGCATATAAAGATGCTGCTGCAAAACGCGGTGCCCTCACAGCAATGTTGAACTATTACCGCAATATTTTTCAGCAGAGAATGCTAAATCCCAATTGGGGCATTCTGGAAGTGCCAACACTGATGATTTGGGGAGAAAATGACACTGCACTTGGCAAGGAACTAACCTACGACACCGCAGCTTATGTTAGGGACTTTCAAATTAAGTATATTCCCCATTGCGGCCATTGGGTGCAGCAAGAACAGCCTGAGTTGGTCAATCGGTATATGCGAGAATTTCTAACGGCTTAATCTAACAGTATTTATTAAAAAGTATAAATACTTATCAAAGTAGCCAAATTATGGCGAGTAGCGCAAGCTTTTAAAAAGATTTAATAGTAATTTAACACTGGCAGTTTTTTGGGGATTGTCAAGTAAAAATCGCCAAAAATCAGAATTAACGGCATTTGTTAGATTACCGTTATCCCTGTCTCATATCACAACTAACTTGTTAGTAAATAGATTGACCTTATGAAGTTTAATGAGATAATAGAGTTGTGAGGGACAGAACGGACGCAACTTGATTATTTAAGGGGGAAAATTATGAAACTCCAGCTATTAGCGGCCATGGCCTTAGCAACTCCCCTATTTTTCACTAGCTCGGTTAAAGCCGAGAATCCGCAGGATTTACAAAAGCTGCTTTCAACTGGGGAATGTATCCAGTGCAATCTAGCGGGAGCTAACCTCAGTGGCGCTCATTTAATTGGTGCTGACTTGAGAGGCTCGAAGCTCCAAGGAGCCAACCTTGTAGGGGCTAACCTCGAAGGTGCTGACTTAACTGGTGCAAACTTGGCAGGTGCTAACCTAACATCAGCTTATGTAGCCAATGTGAATTTGAAGCAAACAAATCTCAACGGGGTAAATTTTACTCGCGCTATGATTCACGATTCTAATGTGTATAAAGCATCAATGAATGATCTCAATCTCACTGATGCCGAAATATTTAACACTGGAATCGGGATTGGTGGAGAAGATGCCGATATTCCCGATTGGGACTAGGCTGAACTGAATAGGCAGGTTAAAATAAACACAACATCAGAGAAACTGGTTTTTTGCCAGTATTATCCTTAAAATCTGTCTATACAAAAATAAAAAATGAAACCCCTCTGCTTTGTAATGACTTTACTATGACGAAAGCAGAGGGGGTTTCTTATTGGGGCTGAATCGAAATATCCGTGCAAAAAGTGTAATTTAGGCTGAAAATTCTTGCTATGTTTAGCTTTCAGGCTTTTCAGCAGAGGACTTGGCTTTGTGAAAGACCCGAAACGCGGAGATATTCAAGATTACCCCTAGTGTAATCTTGAGTGCCGATGCTGGAAAAATGCCGACAAGCATTCCTCCAATGATGGCTCCAATCACCGAACCAACTCCCATAGGCGCTATGGTATTGCTCAAGGCTGTACGATCTACAAATGCACCTCGATTAGCATATTTAATAACCCCTACCAGTACAGTTGGTAAGCTAACTAGAAGGCTGGCTGTACCTGCTGTCTTAATATCTGCACCAAAAGCGAAAACAAGTGTTGGGATAATCACTTCACCCCCAGCAACCCCAAGTAGACTGCTTACCAGCCCAATTGCTAGTCCAAATAAGATACCTGCTGAAATGCGCCAACTTAAAGCAGGGGGTAGAAGGGCTGGTATTTGTTGAGGTAGAAAACCCTCGATTATCAAGGCAATACCAATGACTACCAATAGCACCAAGATGATTCGCTCAAGCTGTTCGTTTGAAAGCTTTCCCGCGATCGCCACCCCAAAAAAAGCAGTGGTAACCGCTCCGGCAATCAAGGAGAAGATTACAGGTAGCAATGGAATAACGGGGCTGAAGGAAAGCGTACTGCCCCGGATTACCAAGGATGCAGCAATCGTAATCAAGCTGACAGCCAAGTTCAAAGGCACAGCCTTCCGTACTGAATAGCCCAATGTTCCAGCCAGAACTGGCAGGCGAAACTCTGCGCCTCCCAAGCCAATCAGCCCTCCTAACAGCCCAATTGGCACAGCATAAAGAAAGGATAATCGGAAACGACGCACTTCCAAGCTTGTAGTTGTAGGCTCCGGCGCAGACGAGTTATTCTTTTTCATCAATTTTCTGCTTAGGTCTTTTCCTCGTTAAACTACTCGTGGTTGCCTGTTTGCAAAGAGTTGATGCGAGTAGGGACGTTGCATTGCAACGTCCCTAAAGAAGTGTTGTTTAATTTATAGGAGCACTAACTAAACCATTGTGCCTGAGCAAAGCGATCGTACTTGGTTCACGACCCCGAAAAGTTTTAAACACCTCCATTGGATGCTGACCACCACCAAGCGCCAGCACCGTATCCCGATAACGCCGACCTGTAGCTTTTATAGCTTCCTCATCTTCTAGCCCAGCTTCTTCAAAAGCGGCAAAAGCATCAGCGCTCAGTACTTCAGCCCATTTGTAACTGTAGTAACCTGCTGCATAACCACCCTCAAAAATATGTCCAAAAGCACATAAAATTGAATCTTCTGGAAGCGGTGGTAAAACGGTAGTAGTCTTGGCTATGCGATGACGCACATCTGACGGGGTTTCATCACTACCAGGGCGATAGCGGTAGTGTAGTTCTAAATCAAGACTGCTCAGGTGGATTTGCCGCAACATGGCAGTACCACTCATATAATTACGCGCTGCTAGCAGCTTTTGATAATAATGCTCCGGTAGGGCTTCACCAGTTTCGTAATGCTTTGCCATTCCAAACAAAGTGGGTCGCTCATAGCACCAGTTTTCCATAAACTGACTAGGTAGTTCCACTGCATCCCACTCCACATTATTGATGCCTGCCGCTCCGGGATAATCAACCTTGGTGAGCAGATGGTGCAATCCATGACCAAACTCGTGGAACAAAGTCTCTACTTCATAGAAAGTCATCAAACTCGGTTTACCATCTATGGGAGGACTTTGATTACACACTAAATAAGCTACAGGTAAGCGGATGGCAGCGACACCATTTTCAGTGATTTTGGCCCGATTGATGCACACATCCATCCAAGCACCACCGCGTTTCTCGGCTGGACGGCTGTAAGGGTCTAAGTAGAAGTAGGCTATGGCAGAACCAGTTTCGTCAGCAATTTGGAAATAACGGACATCCTCATGCCATACTGGCGCTTGACCATCGGCAGAGGTGACAGTAACGCCAAACAGCCGCTTGACTAGTCCAAATAAGCCGTCTAACACTTGGGGAAGAGGAAAGTAGGGACGCAATTCTTCAGCGGTAAAGGCAAATTTGGCTTCTCGTTGGCGTTCTCCCCAAAAGCTGATATCCCAGTGTTTTAAATCCTCAGCTTCTGCTGCTCCCTGTGCTGCTGCAAAAGCTTTGAGTTCTTCCAAGTCTTTGACAGCAGCATCATAACTAGCGCGGCGTAGTTCTTCTAATAGGGCGTTGACTGCCTCAACGTTGGGAGCCATTTTACTAGCGAGGCTCAATTGGGCAAAACTTTTAAAGCCTAGTATATCTGCGAGTTCTTGGCGCAACTTCAAAATGCGCTCAATTAAGGGGTTGTTATCCAAATCGCCACCAGAAGCGCGGGTGATATGAGCTTTGTAGAGCTTTTCACGCAAATCTCGACGGGTGCTGTGTTGCATGAAAGGGCCATAGCTGGGGAAGTCCAAAGTAATCCGCCAGGGGCCATTTTCTGGCGTGGCATTGCTTTCGCCAGCTGCACGAGCACCTTGGGCTGCTAAACTCAGTAAGCTTGGTGGTAAACCGTCAATTTCCGCTTGTGTTGTTAGGGTTAAGCTGAAGGCTTTAGTGGCATCAAGTACATGGTTAGAGAATTTGGTAGAAAGTTCTGCTAACTCCATTTGTATAGCGTTGAAACGTTCTCTTGACTCCCCTTCTAAGCCAACACCAGAAAGTTCTGCATCTCGAATGGCGGCTTCTACAATGCGCTGTTGGGCTAATTCTAAAGTTGCCCAACCATCACTGGTACGGAGTGCTTTAAAAGCATTGTAGATGGGTTGGCTTTGACCGAGCTTATTGATAAATTGTACTACTAGTGGCTGTACGATTTCATGAGCTTCGCGCAGTTCTGGGCTATTTTTAACACCCATTAAATGATTTACCACCCCCCAACTCCAGGTAAGCCGTTCTGTCAGCTTTTCTAAGGGTTCTACTAAACCACTCCAAGTAGGCTCTACACTAGCCTCTAAGGTGGTAAGCTGCTGATCAAGTTCTGCCAACAACTGATTAAAGGCTGGTACTACTCGTTCTGGTTTAATCTCTGCAAAGGGAGGTAAACTAGTGCCTTGGAGTAAGGGATTGTCGGAAATAATGGTACTTGCACTCATGGTTTTGTATGAACTGCGAACGAATAAAAATCAATAATGATTTTTATTTATATATCTTCTAATGTAGCGATCGCTGTGCTCAATAATCTTGCCATTCTGACAAAAAGGTAAAAAAAGCAAGAATTACTCAGAAAATTATCCTGATACAGCTATTTTGTTTGGCTTGTGAACAATATCTGGCGGCGTGACAGTTCCAGAAATATCAGCGAAAGTCTTCGTATACATTTGCGATCGCCTATGGTGGGTACTTCACACCATCACAGAGTGCATTTACTTACCTCAACCTGACTAAAGGCGATCGCTAAAAGACATCATCATGTACTATGTCAAACATGTAGCTCGTCCGCCAGCATGGGGGTTACCCTGAAAGCGCAGTTTAATCTCAAGAAGCCCACGCTTTCAAGGCGTGAGAGTGTCCAATTAACTTAGCGTGATCGAGCGTCCTTGCCGAACCGAAAAAGTAGGCTGTATATTTATGATTTTATTTGGCAACTCATCTTTTTACTCGTAAAATCGAAGACAAGATCAAGGTCAGTAGAAAAGAGTCCCTAAATTAATGAATACGTTAATCAGTCAGGATAGAAGAGCTATCACTAAATTTCAGATGGTAGACCGGATAAATGATATCGTTTGGCAAGCTCACCAAGGTAGCGTTGCTGCAATTATTCAGCTATTGAATGAAAAGCTAGCCAAGTCTGGTGTCAGAACTAGAGCCATTTTTTCTGATGGTGTCTTACAACTTCTGTGTGAAGCGGCTAGGGTAGAGCAACTTGAGCAATCTCCCCTCGTAGAACAAATCCAGCAAATTCTTGAGTCCATCGCCCCGCGTCACATTCGCCGAGTCAATATCAACAGTCGGATTGTTCGGGAACAACAATTACTTTGGTTAAAAGAAATAGATAGCGATCGCGAAAATCAATTGCTTTGGTCACAGGAAATTACATTAATTCAGCCTAATATTGTCAAGCAACTCATTAAAGATTTCACAGAAGCTCAAGCTGAACTAGGAAAACCAAGTTTTCCTAAAACTCCAGTTTCTCGTCCTTTAGTACTTATTAATCAAGAAAAACACAAAAATAAGCCTAAAACCAAGATATTAGCAGCGGCTGGTTTATGTTCACTGTTGTTGCTTAGTTGGGTTGTTTATGCCCAGTTAGGTAATAAAGTGAAAAACCTAATGCAACTAGAAACTTCTAAATCTTTAACTACAGAAAATACTAACGAGAAGAAAACCCAAACACCATCCCGTGCTTCTAACAATAGCCTTTCTGAAGCATCTGATGATCCATTTGCAATATCTGTGCGAATTGCCAACCAAGCTTCTGCATCTGGTAAAACAGCCACAACCTCAACTCAGTGGTTAGAGATCGCCGCTAAGTGGCAACGGGCTTCAGATTTAATGGGCACGGTGCCACAAAACCACAGCCGTTATCAGGAAGCTAAGATTCGTACTCAACTATATAAGAAATACAGTGAGGCGGCGCAAAATGAAGCCGATAAGAGTAAATCTTAGCTTTTGATTATTGGAAAAATTCGATTCAAGCATCAGCTTTATTCGCAATTCCTTGCTGTAATTTATCAAGTTTGTTAATCGCTTTTGAAAAACTAGTAGTTCCTTCCTTGAGTTGAGGAATAATCTCACCAAGGGAGTTATGATGATTTTGATGTAACCCTAACACTTGGATTGAAGTTTGATTAGCCTTTTTAATATCTACTGCCAAATTAGTTAATTTTTGACTACAACGCTGAACTGTTATCACCGCTCTTTCAATCAATTGGGTTGTGTGGGCTAAACTCACAGCAATTTGTGAAAATCTTTCTTGCATAGTAGTCAAACAGTCTTGTACAAAATACTGTTGGGTAAAATTGGAAAAAAATCGACCTTATTAACAATAAGACCGATTTAATCAAGCAGATTAATTCGTAGGACCAATCTAAAATCCAAAATATATATGTCCCCTAATTCAGGAGTTCTCCTGTTTCTTGCAGGGAGTGCAAGCGGCGGTAAATGCCCTCATGACGCAAGAGTTCATCGTGGCTACCCACTTCTACAATCTTTCCTTGCTCCAGAACCACAATTTTATCGGCTTCTCGCACTGTGCTTAGACGATGGGCAATCACGATGGTTGTACAAGTGCCCTGAATCGATCGCATCGCTAGCTGAATTGAACGTTCAGACTCATAATCTAAACTAGAGGTGGCTTCGTCAAAAATCAGCACGTCTGGTTCCACTAGCAACGCCCTAGCAATTCCTAAACGTTGTCTTTGTCCTCCAGATAACCTGACACCTCGTTCCCCGACGACGGTATAATAACCTTTTGGTAAATGCTGCACGACTTCATCAACTCTGGCAATTCTACAGGCTTCCTGAACCTGCTCCAAACTAGCATTCGGCCTGCCGTAGGTAAGGTTATCCAATATGGTACCGTTGAAAACGTCTACTTCTTGGTGAACGATCGCTAATCTCCGTCTATACTTACCCACATCCAAAGTCCGAATATCTTGACCATCAATAAGAATTTGACCTTCTTGAGGTTCAAAATATCGTAATAGCAACTTCACTAAAGTAGACTTACCAGAACCGGAACGCCCCACTAATGCCACTGTTTGGTATGGCTCAATCAACAAGTTAATATCTTGCAAAACTTGACGCTTGGCATCATATCCAAAACTGAGGTGCGACAACTCAACTTTTCCAGTAAATTTATAAGGTGATTCTGTCTGGTTGTTCTCTTCTAAAAGACTAGCTGAATCAGATGCCGTAGGCTCTTGCAGAAATTCGTGAAACCGCAGCATGGAAGAATAACGACGGGCAAAAACTTCTGCCAAGCTACTAATAGGTTCTAATTCGGCATATGCCATGCTAGAAAGAGTTAAGGTCATGACAAAGTGACCGAGAGAAATTCTCCCATTTACTGTTGCTGCTAAAGTTAAACCCAGAATTGTAAACACACAAAACTGAATTACAGTTCTTTGCCAAGTACCCAGTATCGTATAACCTTTGTGGATGCGATAATCAAGCACTGTTAATTCACGATCCAAACGTTGCTTTTGCCGTTTCAGTTCCCTCCCTTCTGTAGCAAATGCTTTCACCGTTTTGATATTAGTGATCAATTCGGAAGTGCGGCTTTCGGTGTCTTCTCCATATTTATCCAGACGACTTTCATACCCAATTAGCTTTTGTAAATTCTTCAAGCTGAAGCTGAGAATAATTACAAAGGAAATTAGATATAAAATTGCAATCCGCCACTCAATGAACAAGATAAACACAAAAATCCCCAGTACACGAGCCAGTTTAGGAATTAACTGTCCGGCGATTTCGGGATACACCCAAGTGTGGTTAGCAACACCTCTAGCTACTCTTCCGGCAATCCGTCCAGGGTTATTTTCATCATAAAATTCTAGTGGGAGAGTGAGAACTTTAGCGATCGCTGTTTCGTTGTTATCTCGACGCGATCTGAAAGCTATATCCCAATGAAACCAATTGGTTAACCAGGGTTGTGTTGGCGCTTTCACTACGGTGACAACGAATATTAAACCCAGTAGCACGCCTAAAGATAGAGCTTTATTAACTGGGTAATTGGTGATGTCAGAAAAAGTTGCGATCGCACTTTGAAGTGGTTTATCCAAAGGTTGATCAGACAAAACGTTTAAAATCTGCCCGATCGCGTAAGGTACAACTAAATCAATAACTTCGTAAATGCTAGATGCTGTAATACTGAAAACACTCAGCTTCCAGTAAGAGCGAAAGTAATTGACAATATCTCGAAATTTTGCCATGATGCACACCGTCCAAGAGCGCGATCGTAAACTTGGAATTTATATACTACATTTGTATTACAAGGTAGTCAAGAGCTATAGATTTAAATCACTCCTTTGGAGTAGTAGGTATTTGTGTGGGGACAAATTCTAGGCGATAGCGATAGAGAGCAACTGGTCGAGAACCAGCTTTAAAGTAATCTGGATCTTGTGGTGAAAGATAGACAGCAGTAACTTGATCTGCCTCAATTGCCGGATTGGCTGTTGGAAGTTTATGATAAGCAGTGGTAGATTCTACAGAGTTTAAATAGGGGCGTGAACCGCCTTTGAATATTTGTTGAAACAGTTCTGTAGTGATGAATACGTCATCAGGGGCAGTTTCTATACCCCGTGCAGTCACAATGGAAACTAGTTGGCGACTGCTACGCAAAAATGTAATCTGACGATTAGGTGAATCTGGATCTACTTTGACTAATAATACTGCTTCATCCCCTAAATAAGCCCTTGCCAAATTCAAGCTATTAAACGCTCTATCTGCTACTAAAATTGAGGATTTGTTATCTATCTTAGGTAATATATTTAACCCAGAAACATGTGGTTGCTCTTTCACAAATCTTACTACAAAACTCACAGGCTGATTTAATTGTCGGCGATTACCTTCAAAACCTGGAGTTACAATTTCTGGTGCTAAAGGCGCAACTAAATCTACCAATGTACTTGTAACTTGCCAAGAACCAGCCATCCATTCCGGGTAAACTAAATCACCCGAAGCGGGTTGCACTGAAGTTAATTTTTCCCATTGAGGAAAATTTGCTAACCGTTCAGACAACTCTCCTGCAAGAGCATCGCCATCCCACAGGAAGAATAAAAGCAGCAAGCAAAAACTCCAAATTACCTTCATTGTAAGCATTAGTAATTTTATATTTCACGTTTATTATTTATCGATAAACAATTAAGTAAGTTTGTGTAAAAAATTGAAAGTTTGTAGTAATCGCTTACTCCCAGCTAATCATAGAGTTTTATTTTTATTTGTATAGTTCACTTTAGTTCCGCCATTTTACTTAATCTATGGGATAATGATACACTTAATTTATTGCGTATTATCCTGCTAGCTATTCACTTACAGAATATCGTTTATTCATTAATTTACCATCACAAGAAATCAATGTAGTTAAAGTTACTTAACCCTACAATCTTAAATTATGGTGACAGCATGACATTGGCACTAGGCATGATTGAAGTTTATGGCGTTCCCACAGCAGTGGAAGTGGGAGATGCGATGTGTAAAGCTGCCCGTGTCACTCTTGTTGGTTATGAAAATACTGATTTGGGACGAATTACCGTGTTAATTCGGGGGGTTATAGGCGAGGTGAATGTGGCGGTGACAGCAGGACTAAAAGCGGTGCTACCAGTTAACGGTGGCGAGGTGCTTTCTTCTCATATTATTCCTCGCCCCCACGAAAATTTAGAATATGTTTTACCGATTCATCGCAGCGTTAATGTGGAGCAGTTCAGTGCAGATATCCGATTTCCTCCACCTTTATCAGTTTAGCTGTATTAAATTTCTGCTGGTAAAGGTTGCCAAATATCTCCATACTTTTCTCGTAGAAACTGCCAAGCTTCCACCTGTCCTGGTTCATATTCTCCCGGTTTACCCCATTGCAAAAATAGGCTTAAAGCAGGCTCCTGTTTATCATCTAAAAACCGAATAGCATAGGTTGTAAAGTTACCCCTCTTCGCTTCACCAGTTTCAAATTTCACCTGAGTAATTTTGTCCATATTCAAGTGAAACTCAAAGCCTTCGGTGTGCATATTCGCATACTTACCTTTAGGCAATTCTGCATAAAATAACTTTTCTACTTTGCCTCGTGCTTCTAATACAGCAGCGCTGCTAGTCACAATTAAACGCAAGGTTCCCAAAGTCTCGCAAGCTGCTAAAAATTCTTTCAAAGTAGTACTCATAAATTGTTATCCTTGTTAGTTTTTTGACTAATGACTAATCCCTATTTCTCGTATTGTTCATAAGCAGCGACAATGCGCTGAACTAGAGGATGGCGTACAACATCCTTTTGGGAAAATTCACAAAAGGCAATGCCTTCAACGTGTTTTAAAATTTGTAAAGCCACTCCTAAACCTGATTGTTGGTAAAGCGGCAAATCCGTTTGTGTCATGTCGCCTGTAATCACCATCCGAGAACGGAAACCCAAACGAGTCAAAACCATTTTCATCTGAGCAGGTGTAGTATTTTGAGCTTCATCCACAATTACAAAAGCGTTATTGAGGGTGCGTCCCCGCATATAGGCGAGTGGTGCGACTTCAATCACACCGCGTTCCATTAAACTGGGTACTTTTTCTGGGTCGATGAATTCATAAATAGCATCGTAGAGTGGGCGAAGATAGGGGTTAACTTTCTGCTGTAAGTCTCCAGGCAAAAAACCGAGTTTTTCACCGGCTTCGACCGCAGGGCGAGTTAAAATTAGCTTTTCAAACTGGTTGGCAAGGAGTGCTTGCACGGCGACAACAACAGCGAGATAAGTCTTGCCGGTACCAGCTGGCCCAATGCCAAAAGTGAGGTCACGCCTACGGAGTGCGTCGATATATTGACGCTGGCGGAAGGTTTTGGCACGGACTTCTTCGCCCCGGCGACTTTTAGCAAGGACATCTCGTTGTAAATCTTGCAGTTCTCCTTGCCGATCGCTATCTATGGCTTGACGAGCTGTTAAAATATCGGCACTGGAAATAGTATTGCCTTTAATCCAGAGGTCTTCAAGCGATCGCACTAATCGAGAAGCCAGATCAATTTGCGCTTCAGTACCAGAAATTAGTAATTCCTGTCCGCGTAGCACTAAGGTGGCTCCTGTTTGACGAGATAGGATTTTGAGATTTTCTTCTCCATCTCCCGCAAGAGCGATCGCACTGGGAATATTGGGCAGCTGAATTGTTAAGGCACCTGCCATAGTATTTCTTAATTGGTGAGGATCTGTACAAAGGTTAAGTTTTCTCGCCAAGGGCGAAATTACGCTTTTATTACTTACATTTTGAAAAAATATTTGCAACAAAAGAATCGGTTGTAGGGGCGTACAGCGGTACGCCCCTATCGGTGAAGAGTCCAAAAAAAGATCCAAAAATCTTTTTGCTACTTTCCATCTTTACAAAAATTCTGAGCGGAGGTAACTACAACCGCTCAGACTTGCTCTCTAGTTTTAACCTAACGGAGACGGGGTTTAACAATGGGTTTAGGCCCATCATTTCCACGCGGTTCTCTCCTAGTCGGCGGTGGCGATCGTTCTTCTGTCTCTTCATCAAAAGACATACCTTCGCGGCCCGGAGTGGTGCTGCCGTAGATATCCAGGTATATTGATTGTCCAGCTGCGGCTGCGGCTGCGGCAATTACTGTACGAATCGCCTGAATATTGCGTCCCCCTCGACCAAAAACTTTCCCTTTATCTGTGCTTTCAAAAGCGATACGAACCCAAACCCGGTTAAGGGCCTGAGAAATTTCACAATCGACGCTTAAAGTCTCTGGAGATTCCAAAAACGGCTGCACCAAAAACCGAACCAGCCCAACATAGTTGGGACTAGCTGTTGGGAATTTTGTTCCGAAATTATGATGCGGCTGTTGCACTGACCTGTTCAAAAACATTAGCTTTTACTAGAATGCGACGGACGGTGTCAGTGGGTTGAGCGCCTTGTTGTAGTCGCTTGACGATACCGGGAACGTCTAATCGCACTTCATCGGTTCTGGGGTTATAGAATCCCAACTCTTCTAAGGGACGACCATCGCGGCGAGCGAGGTTGTTAATGGCGACAATGCGGTAACTTGCTTCCCGCTTTTTACCGAATCGCTTCAAGCGCAGTTTGATCATGTTGAAGAATCATTCTCCTAATTGGTAAGTATGCCGAAATGCTAATTTTAGCACTCGTCTAGCATTTGGTGCTATTAGTCATTAGTTATTAGCAATGCCCCATGCCCAAGAACTAAAGATTGCCAAAGCCTTTTTTCTTTTTATCTTTGGGTTTTTTCTTTTTCGTGGCTGGGGCACCATCATAACCCCGCCATCCGGGGGCTGGGGGACGATTGCCTGCGCCTGCGAAGGCGTTACCCATACCGCCACCGCCGAACATTCCCGGCATTCCAGGGAAACCACCTTGACCCATTTGCTGCATGAGCGATCGCATTTTTTGGAAATCACCCACCAGTTTAGTCACATCTGACTCTCTATAGCCGGAGCCAGCAGCAATCCGCCGCCGCCGACTGGGAGAACTGGCTAATAAATCGGGGTCGTGACGTTCTTGGCGAGTCATGGAGTTAATCATCGCCTCACAGCGTTTTAGCTGGGTTTCTCCCTGCTTAAGCTGATCGTCTGAGAGCTTGTTCATCCCTGGGATCATCTTGATGAAGCCTCCCAGAGAACCCATATTCTTCAGCATCCGCAACTGCTTGAGAAAGTCAGTAAAGTCAAACTTCGCTGACAGGATTTTCTCCTGCATTTTCTCAGCATCGGCTAAATCAAACTCTTCTTGGGCTTTTTCTACCAGGGTCAGCACATCGCCCATTCCCAGAATCCGCGATGCCATGCGATCGGGATAAAACGGTTGCAGTGCCTCGACTTTCTCGCCTACACCCACAAACTTAATCGGCGCTCCCGAAATCTTTCGCACTGACAGCGCTGCACCACCACGGCTATCACCATCCAACTTGGTGAGAATGGCCCCAGTAATTCCTATCTGCTCATGGAATGTGCGGGTAAGATTAGCTGCCTCTTGACCAGTCATCGCATCCACCACCAACAGAGTTTCATGGGGTTGGACAGTTGCTTTGATGCGGGCTAACTCCGCCATCATATCTTCGTCAATTTGCAGACGACCGGCAGTATCAATAATTACTGTGTTTACACCTTCTGCCCTAGCGCGTTCTACACCTTGCCTTGCAATTTCTACGGGATCTGCATCGCTTCCTAGTTCAAATACTGGTACGTCAATTTGCTTACCCAACGTCAGTAACTGGTCGATCGCTGCTGGGCGATATACGTCTGTCGCCACCAACAAACAGCTACGATCTAATTTTCTCAGATGTAAGGCTAACTTAGCTGTAGCTGTGGTTTTACCAGTACCTTGCAACCCAGCCATCAACACAATAGTAGGCTGTTCCTGGGCTTCTGCTATGGGAACATTTTCTTCTCCCATCACCTGCACCAGTTCATCGTGAACAATTTTGATGAACTGTTGGTCAGGTCGCACGCCGGTAATCACCTCGGCTCCCTGTGCCTTGGCTTCGACTTCGCTAATAAAATCTTTGACTACCTGGAGATTGACATCTGCCTCCAACAAGGCGCGGCGCACTTCGCGCAAAGCATCTTGAATGTTGGATTGAGAAATTTTGTCCTGTCCCCGCAGTTTTTTCCAGGCGGCTTCTAAACGGTCAGATAAAGCATCAAACATAATGTAATTACAGGTAGTTCGCCAATGGGAAATTTTGAACCGCCGATGAATGCGATTCCGAATTTCCGCTAAAATTTAAACGTGCTATTTACCAGCTTAGTATTTTTCACCGCGACTGTAGCAACCAAATACCTACCTTTATTGAATTGGCAAATTGTCCTTTGTTTGTAAATTTTGATTTTTTCAAAGGGAAAAATGCCAGCACTACAGATGATTAGGAAAGTTGTCTGAGTCACTGAAAAGTTAAAACAATTATGTAATACTACCGTGAGCAAAACAGTACTGAGGGCTGAGTGATAATTTTTCAGGTGAGTTCGCAAAAATCATCACTTTGCCTCTTTGTTTATACTTGGTCTAACACATTAACTTTAGATACTGATTTTCTAGATGTGACCTGACGAATTGGCAACTCAACCACAAACTCTGTACCTTTGCCAAGTTCAGATTGGCAGTATATCTTGCCGTTGTGTTTTTCTGTAACTATCTGATAGCTGATAGACAATCCCAGTCCTGTACCTTTACCGACAACCTTGGTAGTAAAAAATGGATCGAACAGTCGAGAAAGGACTTTTTCATCCATGCCAAGTCCGTTGTCGGCTATGCGAATGACAATCCAATCTTTATTGAGCAGGGAGGTAGAAATTCGGATTTTGCTGGGGTTTTTTGCGATTGCTTCGGAAGATTGTTGCGTGGTTCGTTCTTCTAGGGCATCAATGGCATTGGACAGCAAATTCATAAATACCTGATTCAACTGACCGGGATAGCATTCTATTAGAGGTAATGTATTATAATCTTTGCTCACATCAATGGTGAAGCTATCGGCTGAGGGCTTCAAACGGTTTTGCAAAATCATCAATGTACTGTCGATGCCTTCGTGAATATTTGCTGGCTTGAAGTCAGCTTCGTCTAGACGTGAGAAGTTTCGCAAAGAGGTGACAATTTCGCAAATGCGCTCAGTGCCGACCTGCATGGACTGGAATAATTTAGGTAAGTCCTCGAATAAATACTCTATTTCAGCTTTATTGAAAAACTCTTGGATCTCTGGTACGGCATTGGGATAATGATGCCAAAAAAGTTCCACATAGCGAAGCAATTCTTGGGTGTATTGGTGGGCGTGTTCCAAGTTGCCGTGGATGAAATTAATGGGATTATTAATTTCATGGGCAACTCCCGCCACTAGTTGACCCAAACTAGCCATTTTTTCAGCGTGAATAATTTGCATTTGGGCAGTACGCAGTTCATTCAGTGTCTGAGCGAGTTGATTCGCTTCTTCACGAGTTTGACCCAGCAAACTGGATTGTTGAAACAAGTTGGCTTGATGCAGCGCTACGCTGAGTTGAGCTGCCACTTGGGTGACAAATTCCAATTCAGCCTCTTCCCAATTACGTGTATGGGTGCATTGGTGAATGCACAACAAGCCCCATAGTTCATCGCCTTCCATCAACGGCACAATAATCTGGGCTTTGACTTGGAATCGCTCAATCACATCAAGATGAGGTACTTTGGAGCCAACGCTGTTGACATCAGATATTACTTGCACTTGCCCTTGGCGATATTGCGGTGCGTATTGGTCACCGAAGCAATAGTCTTGCACTTTTACGGCCAGGGCAGAATCAAATTTGGGTAACACATCTTCGGCAATAAATTCACCGCTGCAAAAACCGACATTCGGATCAAAGCGGAAGATGCCAACTCGATCTGTACTTAGCGATCGCCGCACTTCCTGTACTGTGGTTTTAAGGATCGTCTCCAAATCCAACGATTCCCGAATTTGGACGACCAAATCAAATAAAATCCGGCGCTGTTCAGCCGATTTGTGCAGTTCATCAGCGCGAGTTTGGATTTGGGTCAGCATTTGAGAACTTTGCAGCGCTACTCCGAGTTGGCTGGCAACCTGTCCCAAAAATTCCACTTCTACACTATCCCACTGGCGCGGTGCAGAATGTTGATAGGCAGCCAACAATCCCCACAGATTCCGTCCTACAAAAATTGGGGTCAACGCATAGGCACGAATCTTAAATTGCTCTAATATCTCTAGGTGACAACGTGAGTGTCCGGCTTGGTAGATGTCATTTACAGCAAAATTTTCGTTGTTGCGGTAGCGTCCGCCTTTGGTTTCTTGGAGGTGGGTATCTTCCCAAACGAGATTTTTGCCAAAGGGATTGATGCTGTCCCACTGGGCCTCAACCATGCCGAAATGACTGACGAATTCACCACTCCAGTCTGGATTAAAACGATAAACGCCGACTCGTTCAACTCGCAGCAGTTTACACACTTCCTGGCAAGTGGTTTTTAGGATTAATTCAATATCTAGGGAGGAGCGAATTTTTCCGACAACTTCAGTTAATCCCCGTTGCCGAGCGATCGCATCTTGTAGAGCGATCGCCTGTTGTTTTGACTGAGTTAAATTCTCGGCTTGCTGAATTGCAACCCCTAATTGTGCCCCCACCTGTCCAAGGAACTCAACTTCATAATTTGCCCATTGCCGCGGTCCAGAGTGTTGATATGCCGATATCAGTCCCCACAGTTTTGGCCCGATGAAGATGGGCGCTAATATATACGCCCGAATCTTGAATTGCTCTAAAATGTCAATGTGACAACGCGAGTGACCGACTTGATAAATGTCGTTTACGGTAAAACTTTCGTTATTGCGATAGCGTCCGCCTTTTGTCTCTTGGAGGTGGGTATCTTCCCAAACGAGATTTCTGCCAAATGGATTGATTCGCTCCCACTGCGCCTCTACCATACCGAATTGGCTCACAAATTCACCGCTCCAGTCTTCATTGAAGCGATAAACCGCCGCCCGCTCTAGCTTCAGAAGTTTGCAAAGTTCCTGACAGGCGGTATTTAGAATAATTTCGGTGTTCACAGACGAGCGAATATTCCCTACCACTTCCGTCAAGGCGCGTTGCCGCGCGATCGCATCTTGCAGTTCTGCTGTCCGTTGTTTGGTTTGTTCTAAGTTTTCTGCCTGCTGCATTGCCACACCAAGATGGCTGGCAGCTTGCACTAAGAATTCAACTTCGTTACGATGCCATTGTCGAGGAGCGGAGTGTTGATAGGCTGCAAGTATCCCCCATAGTTTTGCACCAATGAAAATAGGCGCGATCGCATAGCCCCGAATTTGAAATTGTTCTAATACTTCAATATGACACCGAGAATGTCCTGCATCGTAAATGTCAGCTACGGCAAATGGCTCATTTTTGCGATATCGCCCTCCCTGAGTTTCTTGCAAATGTGAATCTTCCCACACTAAGCCCTGCCCAAAGGCGGTCAGTCTATCCCAAGGTGGTTCTGCAAAGCCAAAATGATTGATAAAACTACCGCTCCAATCTGGGTTGAAGCGATAAATTGCAACTCGCTCAATCTTCAATTGCCGACAAATATCTTGACAAGAAGTCGAGCATAGAGATTCTAGGTTTACAGATGAGCGAATCTTAGCCAGAATTCTCCCCAAGATTTTTTGGTACTGAACCGTTAACTGTAGCTGTTTGTGGCAATCTTGCAGGTCTAATAGATTCGACTCATAACCGTTTATCGTCATAAAGTATAGAGAAAATGAAATACCTCCTTTTAGTATTCCCTTGTTGATTTTTTAGATCACAGAATGAAACTAGATTGCAATATTATCGGGTCATATCATTTAAAAACTGCTGTAATTGCCCTTTTATGGTTGAGTTGCTGTTGGTTTTGAACGCTGTTGTTGGTAAAAGCGGACAACTTTTTGCACATACTCAGCAGTGAAGCCTTTGTCACAACCTGTATAGCTACCAGTCATCCACCAACAAGCTGCACCGCGCACAGATGCAATTTCATTATTGTTGGTGGCACGGAACTGATTGGTTAACTCACGGCGGGTAATGCAGGATACAACTTGGCGAGCGATCGCAGGGCTGTTTTCAAACTGCGTCGGTGTCAGTTCTCGTTTTAGACAAGTTTTTGTCCAACCTTTAAGGGTTTCTGGTTTAACTTGCCATTCGCTGTAATATCCATTGTTGGGATTTTTTGTCTGCGGTGCAGCCTGTCGCAACGCCTCTACCATCGCCGCAACTTGAATATCAGAAACCGGCTGCTGTGCTTGAGCTAATAATGGCAATAGTCCGAAGGTGACAATAACTCCGTTGAGTAGTAATCCTATGGGGGTTTTTATCATGAATTTGGAATTATTTTAGATATTACGAGGTGAAATACTATGTCTTCACGATACCAATCGGCAAGGCTTAAAGTAGTGGATATTTTTTAACAACCCACTAAATCTTCTATAGCACTGGCACTATTCGGTAATGCGGCTGTTAAAACTTCGCTACCTTCTGCGGTAACTAAAACATCATCTTCGATGCGGATTCCGCGTACATCAGCAAATTCAGATAAACGCTGCCAATTCACCACATTCTCATATTTTGAGCGAACATTTGCATCATTTAAAATTGCTGGTACTTGATAAAAACCAGGTTCAATTGTGACTAACATTCCTGGACGCAGGGGACGATTTAAACGGAGGTAGCCTAAGCCAAAGCGATCGCTCCTTTCACGCCCCTCTTCATACCCTGCTAAATCACCCAAATCTTCCATATCATGAACATCTAAACCCAGTAGATGACCGATACCATGAGGGAAAAACAGCGCATGGGCATCCATCTCTACTAAATCTTGGGGATTTCCTTGTAAAATTCCTAACTCTACTAAACCTTCAGCTATCACCGTAGCAGCTAGCAAATGAATATCCCCATACTCTACACCAGGGTGTATTTTGGCAATACAAGCATCATGGGCTGCCAGCACAACATTATATATATCTCTTTGGGTGGATGAAAACTTACCGGAAACTGGCCAAGTGCGAGTGACATCACCTGCCCAACCCATCTCAGTTTCAGCACCAACATCGGCAAGCAGTAAATCACCTGGTTGTAGGGGATGGTGATATTGCTCGTTATGCAAAACTTCACCGTGGACGGTGACAATACTGTTGTAGGAAGTAGTCATATTATGGGCAATAATTACCCCTTCCATCGCTGCACGAACTTCTGCTTCCAGCTTGGCTTTAGGTGTTGCTGCCATACCAGCTTTGTGCGCCTCAACAGTGACAGCCGCAGCTTTTCGCAACTGGGTTAATGCAGCTTCATCATGAGTGAGGCGGAGAGAAACGATCGCTTTAGCTAACTCCAAGTCAATTCCTTGGGGAGGACTTTGTGGTAAAACCCATCTACTTAATAGCTGCGTCTGCTGCGTCCAAGTAGCTGCATCTTGTACGGCAAGTGTGGCGGCATTTTCTATCCAAGACTCTAATTCTGCCATTGGTCGGGCCACATCCGCCCCAATCTTCTGAGCTATTTCCTCACGGGTTGGCATTTCTCCATGCCAAAGGGCGCTGCTAGGTGATGGATCATCGATAAATAGTTCTAGCTTGCCGGCTTCTAGACGAATTGCCGCCTTTGATAATGGCAGTCCGGCAAAATAGAGGAAATGACTGCTAGCGCGGAACGGAAAGGGATTTGCTGCAAAGTTGCGTGAAATGTTGCTACCTGACCACAGGATTGCTGGAAAATCAATGAGATTGGCTAGTTGTTGCCGACGGTGGCGTAAAGTATCGACGAGGAAAGTAGAAGTTTGTTGGATAGGCATAAATGGAAACTCAAAGAGAAGGATAAAGGTTAGGGACTTCCAACTAAAAAAATATTCCATTGCTACTGTTAACTGTTGACCGTTGACAGTTCACAGTCAACAGTCAACGACCTCAAGCGGAATAATTTATTTTTTGGAGTTCCCTTATAGCTTTGCCTTTATTTAGTCGTTATCGTCTTTATCATCATCGTCATCGTCTTTATTATCCTGGCGATCATTATTCTTGCGATCGCTATCTTTGTCGTCGTCATCTTCGTCGTTCTGGTTAGGTTGTACGACTGGTTTTTGTTGCTCAGTTGGAGCAAGTGGCTGTGGTACTTCAACAGCACAACTAACTAATCCTCCAGAAATTAGCGCCAAGTTGACAGCAGCAAAGATGCTTCTAAAGATTTTTATCGTCATGTTTCCGTTTTGCTTTGACATTAGATCCCAGTTTTTGGAGATTCTATTCCTAATTTATCAGGTACTGTATATGGCGCGTTTGGATGTAACACAGCTGTACGCCCCTAGGAATGATCCGCAGTCTTAAAAGAATTGCAACGGTCGGCATAAATCTTTAACGCACTGCTGATAAATATATTGCTGTCTAACTTTCAAGGTGACTCTAATGGGACAAACCATTACCCAGGTGGATGCTTTTACCAATACACCTTTTGCAGGTAATCCTGCTGCTGTTTGTGTTTTGTCTACTCCCCAAGACGAACGCTGGATGCAGAATGTGGCGCAGGAGATGAATTTATCTGAGACGGCTTTTCTAGTTAGACAGGATGATGGCTTCAATCTGCGTTGGTTTACGCCCACGGTGGAAGTACCGCTTTGTGGTCATGCAACTTTAGCTAGTGCCCATGTGCTTTGGTCAGAGGGGCATTTGCCACGGAATGAAGTTGCGCGTTTTTACACCAAAAGCGGAGTGCTAATTGCTAACTTGCAAGGTGAGTGGATTGAGTTAGATTTTCCTGTGAATCATTCACAAGAAACAGTCGCCCCGCGAGAACTTAAGGCTGCTTTGGGTGTACCGTACAAATCTGTTTTCTTGAATTCCTTTGGCTATTTAGTGGAATTGGCATCTGAAGATTTGGTACGGCAAATTCAGCCAAATTTCCAAATACTGAAAACATTGCCTATTTCTGAGATCATTGTCACCAGCCTCACTAACCCTGATTCTCAATATGATTTCGTTTCTCGCTTATTTGCACCGGGTTTAGGAATTGATGAAGACCCTGTAACTGGGGCGACTCATTGCTGTCTTGCTCCCTTCTGGCGCGATCGCTTGCACAAAAATGAGTTATTGGCTTATCAGGCATCCAGACGCGGTGGGGTGGTGAAGGTGTATTATGACGGAGGCGATCGCGTATATCTCAGCGGACAAGCGGTAACTGTTATGCGAGGAGAATTATTTACCGCATAAATTTATATCTTGCATCAAACGATTAAAATCACGGCTACAAGAACAAAGCCTGCATGGGCAAGCTTCAAAACCCTTGATTTTACCTTAGTACGCAAATGCAGACTTGATTTGTCTAGCCGCGATTTTAATCGTTTGAAATAAGAATGCTACAAAGTTTGTTTGATAGAGTTGGGCTGCGCTTTTCGGAATCGGGGTCATAAGCTTCCTGCAATCCAACGTAGACGAGCAAAATTGGAGAGATTTTACGCCCATTTTAACGTCAGGGGCTACGCAAGGCGATCGCGTCTTGTTAGCCACATAAGCCGTAACACGCTTATTTGGGATTATCTTTGGCAAAGATATTGATCTACTCTACCTAGTTTCTGCAAGCCGATGCTGCAATGGCATTGTCAGTCGAAACAATGGCATTGTCAGTCGGCACAATGGCATTGTCAGTCGACACAATGGCATTGTCAGCCGACACAATGGCATTGTCAGCCGACACAATGGCATTGTCAGTCGACACAATGGCATTGTCAGTCGACACAATGGCATTGTCAGTCGATACAATGGCATTGTCAGCCGATACAATCTCATTGCAAGAGGTTGGATGGCACAGCAATACAAATAAACCGCAAGAGCGTATTTCTGCATAGAACCAACTGTCACAATATTTAAAGAAGCCTATATTTAATTTCAAAAATGTCTGCTAGAAATACAAATAATCGGAGTCGTATCCAATCTCGTGACTGGCCAATTGAGCAATTGCCTGGACTGAGCCACGAGGAACAATCTCAACTGCAAAATTGTGGAATTCTTAGCACAGTAGCGCTAATTAAACAAGGGAAAACTCTAGAGGCAAGACTAGCATTAGCAAATAAACTACAAATCCATCTTCAGTATGTAAATAAATGGATGGCTTTAGCTGACTTAGCGCGTATTCCCAGTGTAGGCATACAATATTGTGGTTTATTGCTCCATGCGGGTATTGGCTCTGTGGCGCAGTTGGCTCAAACTCCCACTCACAGATTGCACCAACAAATTATGCGTTTGCAAGTAGCAACAATGCAGCGACGAGATTTGTGTCCAGCAATTGAGCTAGTACAACAGTGGAGTCAGCAAGCGAAAATAGTGGGGAGTGGGAATTAGGGGACA
>NZ_WBKL01000039.1:0-73750 GCF_015714705.1 Nostoc sp. NZL
GCTCTAGCATCTTTGTCCTTACTGCTTTTTCTATACTCTCAAAGCTTGTCAACTCTTCTGTTGGCGTATTCCGATAAAGAATTTCTGCTGCTTCCTGCAAACAGGTTTCCAAACGTTTGAAGTCTTCAGGGTTCATAGTAATTGCACTTGCCGCTCTTGTTGCCAGTGTAACTTTTTTCCCAAAATTATACCTGTATTTGCAAAGGTGAGATGCTCCCCAAACTATCGGGTCTATTGTTGCTTTCATGCCTATATCTCGAACATGAAGTGAGTCTGGAAAAAGATCGCTCAATCGGGTGGGTAATTTAGGGGATAAGTTTTCATCAAACAGTAATTTCATGCTGATAATGGAGAAATCATAAGCCGACGTTCACGGTCAGCCGCATAAGCAATACAAGCTTTTAAATCTTCTCGCGTTAGATCGGGAAAATCATCAAGAATTTCTGCTTCGGTCATCTCGGAAGCTAGGTATTCAAGCACCTCATAAACTGTAATTCGCAAGCCACGCACACAAGGCTTACCACCGCGTTTATTCGCTTCAATTGTGATATAGTTTCTGTAATTCATTATGTGGCTAGTGCATTTTTGCCAATTCGTCTGATCGTACCATGTATTTCTGCTAAAAACTCAATAATTTCACCATTAAACATCTTTGAGAAAAGCGATCGCTCAATATCCAAACAAATCAATACTTATATACATAAGCTGACCTGTAATTGTTTAAACTCAGATATTACTATTTACGTATTTATATTGAGAAAAATCCCGCTTTATACTTCAATATAAAGAAAATAATTATACTTAACTACTTGCCTTGGACTTCCTTAATTGCGATCGCTAATCTAGGGTTAGGGAAAAATTAGGTAATACCTGAGAAAAGCAAATAACTTTTAGCAGAGAAAAATAAATGGATTTACTGCTTGCTATCTTTGCTTATGGTGTAGCTGACCGTGGGTTTATCGCCTAATTTAAGGAAAAACCAGGGAATCATTACACATATCCTAGCAAATCCTTACTATATAAGCAATTCCCCAACTTCTTTCCATATAACTGCTGTGGGGCCATTGTCCGCCCAATAGTGCATAAATTTCTACGGGTTTAGCGGAAATTGTTATGCCGAGTTCGTAAGATTTGCCAGTGAAAGCGGCAAAGCGTCTAACAGCTTCGTCATAATAGCGACTATTGCGGTATTTTTTATTGGTTAAGTCAATGGCAAACAAACCATAAAAATAGCGGGGGATGCTTTGAATTGTCTCGACAATTTGACCAAGATTTCTAGCTAAAATTGCATTGCGGGGAACTTCTGTTTCCCAAGCTGTATCCAATGCCCAAGATGCAGATGTCAGGTGAGAACCGCCGCAAATTCCGCAAATGCGAGGCGTGACAATTAATCCGGCTTGGGGGTCTTTACCGCGTAGGATAACTTCAAATCCTCGGAAAAGTTCGGCATGTGTCCAGGCGTTGACTACCCGTCCATGTTCAATATCGACTCGAACATCTAAATCGCCTTCAACTCTACCGACGGGCGAAATGTCTAATGATTGAATTGTCATTTGTCATTTGTCCTTTGTCATTTGTTATTTGTCATTTGTCCTTTGTCATTGGGAATTATTCACTCGCCCCCCCTGTTAAATAGTCGAAATACTTGATTTATCCTAGAGGAAAGTATCAAAAGTTATAGTCATTGGTCAAATTACAAAGGACAAATGACCAATGACTAATGACCAATGACTAAACTGTAAAAAAGTCTTCTTCTGCCCAAGGTGGTGCTGCATCTTTAGCCACCATTGTGAGTAAGGCATAGTCTTTTTTGTTCACCCCTGGCGGTAATTCTTTGGGAACTCCCATTACTGTTTGGGTTTTAAATACGGTTCCTGGTTTGAGGTCAAAGAAGGGAAATTCTGGTTCTGTGCAACCTAAACAAGGCATCCCAGCGCGAGTTTTAGATGAGACGCGGTTCCATAAGATTCGGTTGCAGGAAGAATGAGTCATGGGGCCGCGACAACCCAAGTCATAAAATAGACAGCCTTTACGCTGACCAAATTCGGCGGTTGATGCTTTGTAGGCGAAGTGGATGTTGCGGGTACAACCTGTTTGAGTATAGGTGTTGAAGAAGGTTTGGGGACGATTTAGTTCATCGAAAGCAATGTCTGCTATGCGTCCAGTAGCGATCGCAACTAATATCTGCGTAATCCAGTCGGGATGGGCGGGACATCCAGGTATATTAATTACAGGTAATCCGGCTTGCGATACAAAATCTTTCCCTAAAAAGCCGCCTTCTTGACGTTTGAGAAATTGCAAACCTTCCGATTCGCTGGGATTGGGTGACATGGCGGGAATTCCTCCCCAGGTTGCACAGTCTCCCACAGCAACGATAAATTTAGCAACTTTGGCAAGGTCTGCTAACCAATCTTTCATGGCGCGATCGGCAAACCGATTCCATTCGCCAGTACCGTTGGGGGCATTAACAACACTGCCTTCAAATACCAAGATATCTAAAGGAATTGTGCCAGAAATACAATTCCGTAGCAGTGTTTGTAAATCGTTGCCTAATTCCAGCCCCAAGGAAGGATGCCAAAGTATATTGATACCAAAGTCGGCAATTAAATCGCAGACTGTCGGTTCTTCAGCGTTGAGAAATGACATGGTGTTGCCTGAACAAGCACCACCTTGTAGCCATAGTACGTTAGTCATGGGCTAGGTGTTTTTGTATTGTTTACCATGCATGATTTAGGTGATAATGCTTGTAAAGTCTCACCTGGTTATCAATATTTATTTTTTCATCTTAAGATATTTTTTTATTTAATTCACTTGCATTAAAAAAGAATTAATCATTAACAATAAATTAGATCCTCTCAATATGAGTTTACATGGTTATGTCTGTGATATTTGTAACATCTCTAAAAAATTAAAATAAAAAAAATAAAGTTAACTTTTAGAATGCAACGACAGTTAAGACAGTTAAGACAGTTAAGACAGTTAACAAAATCTTTAATAAATATTTCATAATGCTTTAATTGCTTTATAGGTAAGAGAATCAAGACTCTGACTTTTCCCGTTGAGTCTCTCTAGCAAGATTCCAACCTTCCCTAGGAGACGCTACGCGAACACAGAGGTCGTATAATTTTAACCAGCCTCGCCATAGGATACCAATGAGTGTTTTGCTTTGATGTTCTAGGTAGCCGCCAAGACGAGCGATGCCTAGCCTACGGTGGGCTTTTTACGAGACGCTGCGCGAACGCCAACGCTTCCACAGCCCAACTAACTGTTAGCACCTTGGGGGAATGGCACTAAGAAAAGCTCTAAGCTATGTGGAATAAGGACTAAGGCTTTTAAAGCTATTGAACAGTGTCAGGATGGGTCAGGCAAGTGTCTTTGATGCAGTTTCATGGAAGCGATTGCCGATAAAATTCATTACAAAGAGTGATCGCTGTGCAGAGAGAGTGGAATGAAATCTACGGGAAATATTATATATGTCAACAATTCAATAAAGAATATTGGGATTGTGTCAGGTGATGATACAAAAAGTATTTTAAAAATATTAGGTGTTTAAAGCTGACATTAATATTAGCAATTTCCCCCTAGAATTTTGGAAATAGGGTGTTTTATATTTTAGGGATTGGGAATTGGGTACTGGGCGTTTAGAAAACTTTTCTCCAGTCCCCAGTTACTAATCCCTAGTCTCAGACAAAAAGGGGAATTCCGCCTAAAGGACTCGAAGCCTGCGTAAATCAGTATGGCCCGTGATGAGATGCGTAAATGTGTCTCGTTCATTCATGGGTGTTGGACTCAATTCCCAATTGGCTAGAGTACGGCAGAGTTATGACCCCCAGCATTACAGATTCAGCAGTGAAGGCTGCGATCGCAGCTGTTGCTTCAGAGTCAGCCTCAGCAGAAGAAAAAATCCAGATGCTGATTGAGATAGCACAGGGTTTTCAAAAAAAGCCCAAAGCTGCCCAAGACTTGCGGAATGCAGTTGGCTTATATTACCGGGCCTACGAGATGTGTGGTGAGGAGTATCCCCTACTGAAAGCCAGGGCCAAAGTGGGTATGGCGGGGACGTTACAGGCAATACCGGATGCTGATTACCAACTGTTGATGCAAGCTAAAGTCGGTTATGAAGAGGCGTTACCGATTTTACAACAATTAGCAACGCCAGAGGAAGTGGCAGAAACGCAGATGAATTTTGGGCTGGTGTTGCAGTCGCTAGTGCCATTCAATTTGGCGCGGATAACTGACAGCATCCAGGCTTATCATGAGGCGTTGCGAGTCTTTACTTGGGAGGATTACCCCCAAGAATACGCGATTTTGTATAACAATATTGCGATCGCTTACCTTTCTATGCCCTTAGCATCAGAACGAGAATACTTGCGTCAAGGGTTAGCTGTGCAATCATTTGAGGTGGCGTTAAAGCACATTACTTTGATTGACCATCCTAGAGAATATGCGATGTTGCAAAACAACTTAGGCAACGCTTTGCAATATTTAGTCAGTTCCCATCCTGTAGAGAATAACTTGCGTGCGATCGCAGCTTATAACGAAGCGCTAAAAGTGCGTAATCCCAAAGATACACCTTTAGAGTACGCTAACACAATTTCCAACAAAGCCAACGCCCTATTCAACTTACCAGACGACCCTGAAAAACCAGAAGCTGGTAATCCTCAAAATCTTTTGCAAGCCCGTATCTACTATCAAAGTGCTTTAGAAATATTTACGGAATACCAACAAGTTGCACAAGCAGAGGTAGTAGTCCAAGCATTACAAGATGTAGAAGCAGAAATGAAAGGTTAGGAGTTATGGATCTAAATTGATTCTTAACTCTTTACTTAAACAATGAGGAAAAAACAGCATGAGAGAGATTTTAACAACGCCAAATCTGATAAATTTTCTCACAAGTTTAGCAGATGGCGATCTTAACATAGCAACAGAATTGGTCTGGCTAATTATAGCAACCGCCTTAGCTATGGTTGGCGGTGCAATTGGTGGAATGCTATTAGCTGGTAAAGATATAGGATATCAACTTTCAGCAATGCTTGGTGCATTATTTGCCCCTGCGGGTGTAATTCCTGCCATCTTCTTAGGGCTTGTTGCTTTAAATTTCTTGACAAATTATTAGGAGAAAATATGTTAGAGCTAGGATGGTTATCTGCCAAGTTATTTTTTAAAGGAAAGCTAATACGCAATCCAATATTTTTTGTCAAGCAAACTACTATTGGTATTGCCGTAGGTTTCTTACTGCTAGTGTTACTTGCACAAGCCCCCATTCCCTTCTACCTACCAATCATCTTATCTAGCTTAGTGACGGGCATGATTATGCCGTTTCTCTTCAAAGATTTTAAAATGAAGTGAATTGTCATTGATAAACAACCAATACCCACTTGCCCTGAGTGTTCGCGCAGCGTCTCGTAGAGAAGCCGAAGGGATACCCAATGCCCCATGCCCAATGACAAATGACAAATGACAAATCTTGAAGAATTAATTCAGGAAATTAATCGTTTTGAGGCAATTATATCCGATTGGGATGAAAGCCAACGGTGTGTAGCAGTAGGTCTAAAAAGAGCAATTGAAGCTTTGCATAAAGCTGCATTGACTAATTTGATTAAAAGCCTAAAACAAGAATCAATGCCAGCTTTGCGTCATGCTGTTGCAGATGAATTAGTGTATGCAGTGCTACTGTATCACGAGTTAGTCAAACCACCAAAACCACCATTAGCACAGCGAATTGAAACAGCCCTTGAAGAAGTTCGCCCAGGTTTAAAAAGCCATAATGGGGATGTAGAATTAGTGGCAATTAAGTCACCAGATACAGTAGAAGTTAGATTAATCGGAACTTGCAGCAGTTGTCCGGCTTCTACTTTGACTTTATCTCAGGGAGTAGAACAGGCAATAAAAAACCATTGTCCTGAAATTACTAAAGTTGTCGCAGTCAATAATAGCCCTACTGTTAACAACGCAAATTCTAGTTTAATTAGTCCGTTTTCTTCAAAAATAACTTGTACTTGGATGAAAGTAGCGACCCTTGATGAAGTTCCTGAATTTAGTGTAGTCGCAGTACAACTTGCTGGTACTTCACTAATTTTACATCGTCAAGGCGTTACAGTTAAATGTTACCGTAATGCTTGTACCCATCTAGGATCTCCCTTAGAAAAGGGTAAAGTTGAAAATGGTATTATTACCTGTCCTGCCCACGGATTCCAGTACAAACTAGAGACAGGTAAATGCTTAACCGTGCCTGATGTTTCGCTTCAGTCGTATCTAGTTAAGGTTAAAGAAGATAAGGTTTTTGTGAAACTACAAAAATGATTATGCAAAGGTAAGATTTCAGCAAATCTACTTGGCGACTAGTCAATCACGGCTAATTTGCTTTTTCATTTCAGTAGTTCGCGCATTCATTTTAGCTTTTTGTGCAAGCAAAATGCCCGAATGCTTTCTCAATATCTTTAAATTCATTCTCATTTGTGTAATTCAGGTATTGATTTTAGTGTTTTGAGAAAGTAAAAAAGCATATTACTTTCTCAAAAGCAGCTTTTACTTATTCAAACCCCAGTTTGCTTACTCATTTTGGTGTTTTCCGCAAGCAAAATGAGCTTTTACTTTCTCAAAAGCAGCTTTTACTTATTCATTTTGGTGTTTTCCGCAAGTAAAAGCAGCTTTTACTTACTCATTTTAGTGTTTTCCGCAAGCAAAATAAACTTTTACTTTCTCAAACCCCAGTTTGCTTTCTCATTTCAGTAAATCGCGCACTTATGGCAAAGATTCGCTATGTAGTAAAAGTTACTAAGGATAAGCTGGAGTTTTTTAAGCTTGATTAATATCGAAGGTGATTAAAGGTTTTAATTGAATTTAAAAAAAGCATAATGCAAAACCGTTACTGTTGTTACATGCTAATCAACATTAATGTTTTTAAATAATTATCAGCCTCTATCTGCGGTTCATGGATATCCCAATCATAATTAATCCCATATCACAATTACCGCTAGAAGCAACAGAAATTTCTCAATATTTACCTCTATCACCTCAAGGTGCGGAGGTAATTTTAGGTAACATTATTGAACCAGAACAATTAGTTATACCTGTAGCACCCAATGCCACAACAATGTTTGGCCCTCGTGGTGCTTGTTTGTTATCAGAAACCGGCCCATTATGGGTATCAGATACAGGACATCATCGATTATTAGGATGGAAGAATTTACCCACAAGAGATAGTCAACCGGCTGATTGGGTAATTGGACAGCCTGACTTTTATCATGAAGGACAAAATGCTAAAACTACACCGGGAAAGGCAACCTTAAGTGTACCAACAGGCATTTGTGCTTGCGGCGAAGGGTTAGCTGTCGCAGATGCTTGGAATCATCGAGTTTTAATTTGGAAAAACTTACCAGAAGATAACAATGTTCCAGCAGATTTGGTGTTAGGGCAAGTTAATTTTACTGATAATGAGCCAAATCGAGGTAATCAACAAGCATCTGCTAGTACAATGCACTGGCCTTATGGTGTTTTCTATCATCAAGGACGGCTATTTATTGCTGACACTGGTAATCGAAGACTATTAATTTGGCATCAGTTACCAACAGAAAATGGTCAACCTGCTGATTTAGTTTTAGGACAACCAGATATGATATCTCGCAATGAAAACGGTGGTGATTCTCCAACCGCAGCGAGTATGCGTTGGTGTCACGACATCGCTTTTTGGGGAGAAAATTTGGTTGTCAGCGATGCAGGTAATCACCGAGTGATGATTTGGCAGGGAATGCCAACAGAAAATAATGCTCCTTGTGCTGTGGTTTTAGGGCAAAAAAGCTTTGATTTTGTGGAAATGAATCAAGGAGTTTATTTGCCAAGTGCCAGTAGTTTAAGTATGCCTTATGGTGTGGCGGTGGCTGGAGATTGGTTAGTAGTTGCAGATACTGCTAATTCTCGTTTGGTAGGATGGAGAAAGCCGGAATCAATTTTATCACTGCAAGGGGTAATGGCAGATGGGTTGGCAGGACAAATAAATTTTCAAAGTAAAGGTGAAAATCGTAATTTTGGACTGCCTAAGCGAGATAGTTTAAATTGGTGTTATGGGATAAAAATTTGTGGCAATACGGCGGTGATAGCTGATTCTGGGAATAATCGAATATTGGTGTGGCAGTTTAATAATTTTTAATATGATAAACGAACCGCAAAGTACGCAAAGTACGCAAAGAAAGAAATAAGAAGCTAAGGAAATTTTGCGTAGTCTCATTTCGTAATTTTTGAAAGTCAGATTTATATGGCGACTGAAGAAATTAGAGTTCGCGGTACTGTTCAGGGAGTAGGATTTCGACCTACTGTATATCGTCTTGCTAAAGCTTACGGTTTGTATGGAGATGTTTGTAATGATGGGCAAGGTGTATTAATTCGGGTATCTGGTAGTGAAGAAGCATTAGCAGAATTTGTTGCCAGATTGCAAACAGAATGTCCACCATTAGCAAAAATTAATCAGCTAACTAGAATTCCTTACGAAGGTAAATTTAACTTTAACAATTTTGTGATTTCTAGTAGCGTCAATAATGCCATTAAAACAGAAATTGTCCCTGACGCAGCTACTTGTCCACAATGTCGACAAGAAATATTCGACCCCTTTAGCCGCTTTTATCGCTACCCCTTTACCAATTGCACTCATTGCGGCCCTCGCCTGAGTATTATTCGTGCGATTCCTTATGACAGATGCAATACCAGTATGTCTGCGTTTGTTATATGTCCCGAATGTGCAAAGGAATACCACGATGTTGAAAATCGCCGTTTTCACGCCCAACCTGTAGCTTGTCATGTTTGCGGCCCCACAGCTTGGTTAGAACGCGCTGATGGTAAATCGGTTACTGCGTCCATGTTTTCCATGCTGGATGATGTGGATGCCGTTTGTACCTTGTTGCAAAAGGGTGAGATTGTCGCAATTAAAGGCTTAAGTGGTATTCATTTAGCTTGCGATGCAACTCAGGAAACCGTTGTACAAAAACTGCGGCAGCGTAAAAGGCGCTATCACAAACCATTTGCTTTAATGGCGCGAGATATTGAAATAATTGAACAATATTGTACTGTCAATGCCAAAGAAAAAGAATTATTGACAAGTCCTGCCGCACCAATTGTTTTATTACAAGTAACAGGTAAAAAACTAGTAGCATCATCGGTAGCATCGGGGCAAAATACTCTTGGTTTCATGCTACCTTATACGCCCTTACATCATTTAATTCTGCGGCGGATGAATCGCCCAATTATTTTAACAAGTGGTAATCTTGCCGATGAACCACAATGTATTGATAATGACGAAGCAAGAGAAAAATTAGGGACAATCGCCGATTATTTTCTCTTTCACAATAGAGAGATTATTAATCGGGTAGATGATTCTGTTGTGCGTATTATCGGTGATAAAGTCCAAACAATTCGCCGTGCCAGAGGATATGCACCAGCATCGATTAGTTTACCGCCAGGATTTGACAATGTGCCGCAAATTTTAGCAATGGGTAGTGAGTTAAAAAATACCTTTTGCTTATTACGTGAAGGAGAAGCGATTCTATCTCAACATCTGGGAGATTTAGAAAATGCTGCGGCTTTCAATGCTTACCAAGAGACTTTAAACTTATACTTAAATTTATTTGAACATACACCAGAAGTAATCGCCATTGATAAACATCCTGAATATCTTGCCAGCAAACTTGGTAAAGAACTAGCAGATACAAATCAAATTCCAATTCATCAAATCCAACATCATCACGCCCATATTGCTGCTTGTATGGCAGAAAATGGGATTCCTTTAAATTCACCTCCAGTATTAGGTATTGCTTTAGATGGTTTAGGTTACGGTGATGACGGTACACTCTGGGGCGGAGAATTTCTTTTAGCAGATTATCAGAAATTTCAGCGACTAGCAACATTTAAACCAGTAGCAATGATTGGTGGTGAACAAGCAATTTATCAGCCTTGGCGTAATACCTACGCCCAATTAATAGCTGCTAACCTTTGGGATGATTACCAACAACAGTATGCTGATTTAGAAATCGTAAAATTACTGAATAAAAAACCACTAAAGCTACTAAATCAACTTATAGAGAAAAAAATTAACTCTCCTCCAGCTTCTTCAGTGGGGCGGTTGTTCGATGCAGTAGCGGCGGCTATCGGTATTTGCCCTGAAGAATGTAGCTATGAAGGACAAGCTGCGATCGCAATGGAAGCTATAGTAGATGTTAGCAGCTTAAATAATGATAAAGAAGCGCTAATATATCCTTTTAGTTTTAGCTTTTCAGATAGTATTTACTGTATAGACCCGCGCCCAATGTGGCAAGCCTTACTCTATGACTTGCAACAGCAGATTCCCCAACCAGTTATAGCTGCCAAATTTCACAAAGGTTTAGCTAATGCGATTGTGGAAATGGTTAAGCATCTTTGTGAAGAAAATCTGATTAATCAGGTAGCTTTAACAGGAGGAGTCTTTCAAAATTGTATATTGTTACAGCAAGTTAGCAAACGATTAGAAACATTAGGGATAAAAGTACTAACTCATAGCTTAGTTCCAGCTAATGACGGCGGATTATCTCTAGGACAAGCAGTGATTGCAGCCGCAAAATTAATACACAAGTATTGATATTTAACAACCCTTCTCTGACAAAAAATTCTCTCTGTGTTCTCCGCGCCTCTGCGGTTAGTTTATCTTCAAAATAAAAAAATGTGTTTAGGAATCCCCGGACAAATTATAGAAATTACCAACGTTAACCATAAACTAGCCCTAGTTAACATTGGTGGTGTGAAGCGCGAAGTAAATATTGCCTGCATCGTAGATCAACAACATTCACCCGAAGCTTGTATTGGCGATTGGGTATTAGTCCATGTTGGCTTTGCTATGAATCGAATTAATGAACAAGAAGCAGCAGAAACATTACAACTCCTTCAAGAATTAGCAGCAGCACAAGCAGGAATTAATACTTAAATAATATTTTTTCTCACGCAGAAAACAGTTTCAAACATCTTTCTTCCTTCCTTTGTCTCTCTCTTCCTTCTCTACGAGACGCTGCGCGAACGCGCCCTTCGCGTCCTTTGCGGTTCGTTAAAAAAACTCTCTACCACAAAAACGAAATTAACAGATACATAAAACTCACTACTCCTCACTTCCTATGAAATATGTTGACGAATTCCGCGAACCGGAAAAAGCAGAAGCCATACTCCGCGAAATCACCAAATTAAGCCACCAGCTAGAAAAACCTATCAAAATCATGGAAGTATGCGGGGGACATACTCACTCCATATTTAAATACGGTATCGAAGAAATATTACCCCAAACCATCGAACTGATTCATGGCCCTGGTTGTCCAGTATGCGTTATGCCAAAAGGGAGATTAGATGATGCGATCGCAATCTCTCAAAATCATAACGTCATTTTTGCCACCTTTGGCGACGCAATGCGAGTTCCCGGTTCCAAAACCACTTTACTGCAAGCTAGGGCACAAGGTGCAGACATCCGTATGGTGTACTCTCCCCTAGATAGCCTACAAATTGCCAGAGATAACCCCAACAAAGAAGTAGTTTTCTTCGCATTAGGCTTTGAAACCACAGCCCCCAGCACCGCCTTCACCATTCTGCAAGCAGCAGCCGAAGAAATTCATAACTTTAGTATGTTTAGCAATCACGTCCTCGTGATTCCCGCGCTCAAAGCACTATTAGATAATCCCGACTTACAACTAGATGGATTTGTTGGGCCTGGCCATGTCAGTATGGTAATAGGCAGTGACCCATATCAATTTATTTCCCAACAATATAATAAGCCAATAGTCGTCTCAGGATTTGAACCCTTAGATATTCTCCAATCAATTTGGATGGTGTTGCAACAGCTAATAGAAAATCGTTGTGAAGTTGAAAATCAATATAATCGAATTGTCCAAAAAAGCGGAAACACAGTAGCCCTACAAGCCATAAATAAAGTTTTCACCGTGCGAGATAGTTTTGATTGGCGTGGCTTGGGTGACATCCCCTATTCAGGATTAAAAATTAAACCTGAATATGCTCAATTTGATGCCGAACTTAAATTTCCCATTCCTAATCTCAAAGTAGCCGACCATAAAGCTTGTAAATGTGGAGAAATTCTTAAAGGAGTCTTAAAACCTTGGGAGTGTAAAGTATTCGGTACAGCTTGCACACCAGAAACACCAATCGGTACTTGTATGGTATCTTCCGAAGGTGCTTGTGCAGCCTATTACAAATACGGACGACTCTCCACAATTGCCAAAAGAACAATCGCCCCAAAACCAAAAATAACTCAAGAACCCCTCCCCGCCTGCGGCTTCTCCTCAGACTAATCCTCAGCGTACCTCTGCGCTTCCCTCTGCGTCCCTTTGCGTTTAAAAAAAATTTAATATGAATATTTCCCCCACAAACCCAATACAAAATCCCCTATTCCAAAAAATAGAAAAAGTCCGCCGTCGCCAAAATAAAGTGCAAGACACTCATATAACTCTCGCACATGGTAGCGGTGGTAAAGCCATGCGCGATTTAATAGATGATATCTTTGTCAGCAATTTTGATAATCCAATTCTCTCCCAACTAGAAGACCAAGCCAGCTTCAACTTAGCCAGTCTCATGCAACAAGGAGACAGACTTGCATTTACAACAGATTCTTATGTTGTAGACCCCTTATTTTTTCCTGGTAGTGATATAGGAGAATTAGCCGTAAACGGTACAGTTAATGATTTAGCTGTCAGTGGTGCTAAACCTTTATACCTAACTTGCAGCGTAATTTTAGAAGAAGGATTACCTGTAGAAATCTTACGCCGTGTCGCAACCAGTATGAAAGCAGCCGCAGAAAAAGCTGGTATTCAAATTGTCACTGGTGACACAAAAGTTGTACATCGTGGTGCAGCCGATAAACTCTTTATTAATACTGCTGGTATTGGTATTATCCCACGAGGAGTTAACATTTCTGCCCACAATATTAAACCTGGAGATGCCGTAATAATTAATGGTGAAATAGGCAATCATGGGACAGCAATTCTAATTGCCCGTGGGGAATTAGCCTTAGATACTAATATTGGAAGTGATTGTCAGCCGTTGCATAGTTTAGTAGAAAATATTCTCCATGTATGTCCACAAGTTCATGCTATGCGAGATGCTACACGCGGTGGTTTAGCTACAGTACTAAATGAATTTGCCCTCAGTTCCAACGTAGGAATCCGTCTCTTTGAAGAAACTATTCCGGTGCGCGAAGAAGTCAACGGAGTTTGCGAAATTCTCGGTTTAGACCCACTATATTTAGCTAATGAAGGTAAGTTAGTTGTAGTGGCTCCAAAAGAGAATGCTGACAATATTTTAGCAGCTATGAAATTACACCCAGCAGGTAAAGATGCTTGTATTATTGGCGAAGTTATTACCTCACCCCCAGGTATCGTATTGTTAAAAACAGTTTTTGGTGCTGAAAGGATTGTTGATATGCTGGTAGGCGACCAATTGCCACGAATTTGTTAATATTTAATAGATTTTATAGTATGCACGAACTTGGAATTACCCAAAATATTGTGGCAATTGTGACTGAAAACGCCAAAGGCGCAAAAGTGCAGCGAGTTTTATTAGAAATTGGCAAACTTTCAGCCATTATGCCCGACGCTATCCGATTTTGTTTTGATATTTGCACTCAAGGCACAGTTTTAGAAGGGGCGATATTAGAAATTTTAGAAATTCCCGGCTTAGGTCGATGTCGCCAATGTGGTGCAGAAATTGATTTAGATAAACCATTTGGCATCTGTAACTGCGGTAGCGTGCAATTAGATTTAATTACTGGTGAAGAACTGAAAATTAAAGAAATAGAAATCGAGGAATTATGTGTGTAACCTGCGGTTGTTCTGATGATGGCGAAATAAAAATTACAAATTTAGAAACAGATGAAGCTGAACATAATCATACTCACACTTTACCAGATGGAACTGTCATCACTCATTCCCACAGCCATGATACTCATATAGAAGCGTCTCAAATTCATGCCAAAATACACAATACAACGATATCCTTAGAACAGGATATATTGGCAAAGAATAACCTGCTAGCTGCCCAAAATCGCGGATGGTTTAAAGGTCGAAATATTCTCGCCTTAAATTTAATGAGTTCTCCCGGTGCAGGGAAAACAACTCTTTTAACGCGAACCATCAATGATTTAAAGCATCAATTATCTATTAGTGTCATTGAAGGCGACCAAGAAACTGCTAACGATGCCAAAAAAATTAAAGAAACAGGTTCTAAAGTCATCCAAATCAATACCGGAACAGGCTGTCATTTAGATGCATCAATGATAGATAGGGGTTTACAACAATTGAATCCGCCACTAAATTCAGTTGTGATGATTGAAAATGTAGGAAATTTAGTTTGTCCAGCTTTATTTGATTTGGGAGAACAGGCAAAAGTCGTGATTCTCTCCGTCACGGAGGGAGAAGATAAACCGATAAAATACCCGCATATGTTCCGTGCTAGTGACATCATGATTCTGACTAAAATTGATTTGCTACCTTATGTGGATTTTGATGTTAAAAACTGCATAGAATATGCTAAAGAAGTAAATCCCCAAGTTCAGATTTTTCAGGTTTCTGCAACTACTGGTGCTGGGTTAGAGAATTGGTATGCGTGGCTAACTGAAAAGGTAACAAACTTGTCAGTACTACTTCCTTCTCAATCTTAAAAACCTGTCATCACAAATTTAAGTCACTGTATTACTAAATCCCTCTATGGGTTCATGAAAACTTGAAGTATTTTTGCAATATAGGAGATGCATACTGCCATTTTCCTATCTGTGCGTAAATCCTCATGGCTAAAGTTGAAGAATTGACACCCCAGCAACTCTCTGAAACAAACCTGAAACCACGAGGGAGAGTTTATCCGAGTCCTATCAGTTGGCGCGACCAGTTTTTGTACCAATTGCTATTAGATAGGTTCAGTGATGATAATGAAAATCAAAGGGAACTCTTTGACCGCAATAACCTTTTAAAATTCCAGGTTAAAGATAAAGCTGGCTGGATGGCAGCAGGTACAAACTTTGTTGGTGGTACTCTTAGGGGAATTAAGAGTAAGTTAGACTATTTGCAACGATTGGGAGTAACAACGCTGTGGATTAATCCACCTTGGCGACAACGTTCTGAATTAGAAGCTTACCACAGCGATCGCATCCAAGACTTCTTAAATATTGACCCCCACTTTGGCACTCCTCAAGATTTAAGAGATTTAATTGATGCTGCCCACGATCGCAGGATGTATGTAATCCTAGATGTAATTTACAACCAGACTGCTGATAACTGGTTCAACAGAAATGACGTAATTGCAGCTTTAGCCAGAGTTTATCAATATTGGATTGCTCTTTCTGACTGTGATGGCTTGCGGATAGATTCCCTTAAGCACGTTTCCCCTGAAGATTCCCGCAAATTCTGCACTGCAATTCGTGAGTACGCTGAATCTATCGGTAAAGACAACTTTTTACTGACTGGGGAAATAACCTCCGGTAGTATGGCTGGTGCTTACATAGACATTATTGCTCGCAACCTTAGTGCTGTATTAGACATCGCACAGACCCCTAATGAATTGGCTGCATTCGCAAAAGGGTTAGTACACCCCAAGCAATTTTTCGATTTGTATAGCGAAAACAATCTCGCTGGAGAATACCGCCAAATTGGCACATATCATGTTTCTATCTTGGATGACGATGAAATGTCATCCCGGACTCATAAGCAGCGATTTGCCGCATACAGTAATGTGCCTAATCTCTATGAGCAAGTTGCTCATGCTGTCGGTGTCCAATTAACTATGCCAGGAATTCCTGCTATTTATTATGGAACAGAACAGGCTTTTGATGGGAATGAAGGTTATCACGATTACAGCATAGAAGGTGGCAGGTTTGCCGAAGATAGATATATCAAAGAAGCAATGTTTGGCGGTGCTTTTGGCGCATTTCAAACAGCAGACTGTCATTTCTTCGATATCGACCATCCTACTTATTTGCGGATAGCTGCGATCGCGCGGATTCGCAACAGTCACGATAAAATTGGTAAAGCATTGCGCCGTGGACATCATTACCTGCGCGAAACATCCTTTTGTAACTCCCCCTTCTCAATTCCCGGACAAGGCGAATTAGTTGCTTGGTCACAGACTTTATTTGACACAGAAGTGTTGATGGTGCTGAATACCAACGGCTTAGAAAATCGCGGTGCAGAAGTGACAGTAGATACTTACATGCATCCTCAAGACTCGACCATGACCTTTTTATACAAAAGCGATTGGAGCGATTCATATTTACGCCACCCACCCCGCGACCAAACTGTAGCTGTACAACATCATAATGACCGTCGAGCAACTGTGCGAATTGATTTGCCTCCTTCGGGAATGGTGATTTTGGCGTAAGCAAACACCAACATTTGGGCAAAGCTCTGGTTTTATCAAAATGCTTTGCCCTGCAATTACGAAATATCTACATTCTAATTTTCATCGAAATCTTCTTAATGGTTTATGTCCTTCTTGTAGACAATTTGTTGGCAAATCGTTGCCACTCACTTTAAAGTCAAAACATGACAAAAATAGATAGTTATGACTACCAACAAAATATCCGATATAGCCAATAATTAAAAGTATCACAATCAATTTTATAATCAGCTTTTTAGACAGATGAATAATGTCTTCATTAATAATCGCAAAAACCATATAAAGGGTATAAGGTAGGCAAATCAGATAAACAACAATTCCTAAGCCGAGACTAACTATCTTTCGCAAAGCACCCGTCGTAGAAACTTCATGGAAAGGCACAAAAGGCAGGATAAACCACAATGTAGGGATACTCATCACCAGTAATCCTGGCCATGTAATTGGTGAACGGTTGCGTGGAAGTAAAAGGCACGCTAGGAGAGTTGCTGATGAAGCTACCCAAATTAAGAAGATTTTCTCAAAGAAAATAACTTTAAAGGCTCCCAAGTTAAAGCTGAGATCCCACATACTTAGAGATAGTGTAATGGCAGCTAACAGGAAACTCTTGATTTTTAGATTAATGTGCTGCTCCATTTCTTGATCATTCATCTCTTCTCTGAGATAGTGTTTTTACTTAAACATATTTCTAGCAAAAACTTTCGCTAAATACCTCTGAAGAATCATGAAAAACGGGATAAATATATTCCAAAATTGAAGACTCGGATTTAAATTAGCCACATTATATCTCCAAGTAAATAATCACTATGGACAATATAATTACTTACAACAACGATAAAGGACTTCTTGCTTACATTCAATTTCTGGCATCTAGTGCCCACAAAATCGGAGATGGTAATACTAATAGAGTATTTGACTTCGAGGACGCACTCGACCAAATAGAAATGGCACAGCTAGCTGTTGATGAACTAAAAAAAATCCCTGAAGTGAACGCTTTATTTGCAGAACGCTGGCTACCGGCCCCTTTCAATTTAGATGATTTAGGCAAACTCCCAGAAGGAACACTAGGTCATGTTTATGCGAGAGAAATGAAAGCTAGAGGATTCGATCCCTACTTTTATAAAAAAGTTCCTGTTGTTGATGACATTTCCTATCTTAAAATGCTTTGGAGATCCACCCATGACATATATCATGTAGTTGCTGGATTTGACACAAATGTAGTTGGTGAAATTGGTCTACAAGCTTTTTTCTTAGCTCAGACTCCAATTCCCATCAACGTGATGCTTTTGAGTTTTGGTATGGCGATGATTAGCCTTTATCAACCTACTAATTTGAAAGCTTTAATGACAGAAATATCTCGTGGCTACAAGTTGGGTTCTCATACTCCAGGTAAATTTATCGCGCAAAAATGGGATCAACTTTGGGATGTGCCAGTCAGCGAAATTCGTGAGCATCTGGGAGTATATTCTACACCGTAAAACTGCTATTTAAGAGTAGCTTTGATAACAATTGCAACACCCTGCACTTTAGGAGTACAGGGTGGAAGACAGCTATATTTTGTGTGATTCCCAGTTTCTATTTACCTCAAAGCCAATCTCGATAAGCAGATATTTCATTTACGCTGATTTCAAATGGCATCCCCTTACCAAATGGCGGATAAACGCGGATTTTGCCATTGCTAGCAAACCGCTCTAACCTATTACCTAACTGGGCAATATTGCTAACAATATGCCAGTAAGATACTAAATCAGGGCAGTCAACAATTAATGTGAGGATGCTAGCATTTGTTGTGATATACCACTGACAATTAGATAATAGGACTCGCGTAATGCGATCGCAGGCTAAATAAAAGCATCTGCCAGTAGACTGTTCTAGCTCCATTTGCAGCATTCCATCCTGTTTCGTTACCTCAGTGGGAGGTAAATCATCGGGAGGAAGCAGGTATAGTTTAGAAGACATAATTTCGCACCTCTTGGTTGTAGCGCGTCAAACTGTCCAGGTTTTTTTGCAGATCCGCAGACGAGGGTTTGAGTGCTAGGGTACCTAAATTTAATTCGTCCTGAAATTTCTTGATTTTGTCTCGACAAGTCTCCACATCACCAATAATTGAATTTTCAATCAAATAATCTTCATCGAAACAAATGTTTGTGCGATCAAATGGTTTTTGGTTGGTATTTGCACTATTCTGCAATACTTGAGCCGTATTAGCTTTCATTTTCTGGCTAAATTGGCGAACGAAAGGCAATGCCTCACTCACTGCCTCATCAAATGTTTTGCCAACATAAAAAAAGCGTGCCAGCACGAAGTTTTCTGCACCACTAGAATTTAAGGCTCGATATTTAGCAACAGTATCCTTCAATCTCTGTAGGGAGAATGGCGGCCCACCCATCAAGCTGAAGGAATGTTTAGCAGCAAACTCGATACCATCATCACCGCCAGTGGCAACATATACTGGTATTTGTTGCTGCAATGGTTTTGGGTAAATTGTCAAGCGATCGCATTGATAATACTTGCCATTAAATGATACATCAGTTGCATATAACAGCTTTTGAATCAATGCGATCGCCTCTAGCATCTTAGGACGGGCTTCACTGGGGAGTGTCGCAAAATGCTTGTTTTGTTGGGGAAAGGGGCCGCCTTTAGCAACTCCAAATAATAATCGTCCATTGCACAGGTTATCCAAGGTGGCGATATCTTCCGCTACCCGAATCGGGTTATGAAATGGCAGTAACACCGCCGCAGTGCCTAATTGGATAGTTGAAGTCAGCCCCGCCAAGTGCGCCACTAACAGCAACATGGAGGGGCTGAGATTGGATTCACTAAAATGATGCTCACTCACCCAGGCTGACTCAAAACCTAAACTTTCCGCCTGTTTTACCAGCGCGACTTGCTCAAAGATGGCACGACGAGCATCTTGGTGATGATTATCGTAATTGCAGAAAATTCCAGTTTTCATTACTTGCGTTGATACTTTGTGCTGGCTATTCTAGTGGTCAATATGTTCGTAGTAAGCACTTTAGTGCTTATATATTTGAGGACTAATGTCCTCTCTACAAACACATTTACTCCTCTCCATTAATGCGATAAATGACTAATTTGCAACCCACTGCAACTCCAACCATAGGCGTGGGTTATTGTGTTTAACCTTCGACATCGGATCGCGCAACAATCGCTTGGCATTCATGCAGACTACCTGCACTAGACCCATATTGTCTGCTACTTCTCTGAGAATTTCTTTGTGGGCTTGCACACAGGAAATCATTTCGGCAGAGCAATAAATTCCTATATATTGCAAGCGTCTAGCAGGTCGTCCCCAAAAACAGGTGATGACTTTCACATAACACCCGTCTAGTAATTCCCCAACTTTTGGGTAGTAGTGGTTGAGGACTCTTGTGAATTCTTTGGCTAAGATATCTTCAGCAATCATTGGAACTGATATTTCTGTAGCGTCCATCACGCTATTTAATATAACATAATTTTGTCATTTAAATATGACACAATAGCTTATTAGGCTTTAATAAAATATTAAATATTGCAAAAAAAGGAGGCGTACCTTATTTAGTATCGCCTCCGATTTGCGTAAAGCATCTTTATATTAAAAATTCGTAATTCGTAATGACGCTCGTGGACTCGCTACCGCTGCGCTAACGTAATTCGTAATTAAATCAAGGATCAAAGTAAGCGACCTCCACAGGTTTTACTATTCATTATGGGTAGGGTCTAAATCCCAATCTATAAGCGCAGCGGTAGTGAGTCCGCAAACGTCAACGAATTACGAACTATTGTTGAATTCTAAATTTTGAATTTTTAATTATTATCGAGCATTGCGTTCACAAACCAAGACCTCTGCTACAATATCCGGCACATTTATAAAGTCCGTAAATCCTTCAGAACCACGGATTGGTGATATAAATGTATAGTTTGGATCACACACTCCATTGTCATATACTTGAATAAACCACCTATCTGGAAATCCTTCTACACCTAGTTCCACAGTGTACCAACTCTCGCCAATCAGACGAGAGTTAAAGATTGTAAACCACTCTCGATTCTCTTCTGAAATATTCCAATCTGCCATGAGTAGCTCTAAAGCTATTTGTCCCGCATCCGTTGAAGTCAACAGCATTTTTACTCCTTATTGGCAGCTTCAGGATTTACAACTTCAGTATTGGGAACTTCCGGATATAAACCTAGTTCTTTAGCTAGCTCACGCGCCACAAAAAATAAAAATTTGGCACCATCTTGATTGCCTTCATGGGCAAACATAGTTGCCACTTGTAACATTGTTTCTACGAAACCAGAGTCAATTAATTCTGGCTTAGATTCTAAAATTTCTGGTTCTTGACCATTAGGACATTTGAGCAATTCATCAATCAGATTAAAATACAGTTGCTGGCGTTGTTCTGACATGATATTTTTGTTGATTTTAGTGAGTTAATTGGGAATTGGTCACTGTTCGATACTTTGTTGCCACAGTCTTTCCAACATTTCAACTTGTTCTTTTAAAACAGCAGCACGATGAACAAGATATCTGTCGTAAAAGAGAATCCCTAAACCAACACAAATAGGGATTAACAAGAAGAACCATTGCAGGATAGTGGCAAATTTATATTGTTCAGCAACAGTCAGCATTTGATGAATCAAATTACGGTCAGAGGATTGGATGCTAGCCTGAGGGGAATATGTACCCTCTGTTCGGGGAGCCAACGCAGGAGCATCTGTACTAGTCTTGTTAACTTCGCAGGCTAAATTCTGGGATTTTACTAACTCTAAATGTCGCTCCCAAACTATGCCAAATACTACTACTCCTGGAGAAAGCACTGCTAAGGTAACTACGCAAACTGTAAGAACATTTAAAAGTTTGGCTTTCATCTTGGCTCTCCCTTGCTAGGTAGTATGCACCCAGTAAGAAAATATCTTTTGCTGTTTATCTAAAGTAGCTATATATCTCTACCTCTCAAACAGTTTTGATATTAAAATATGTGTAAACGGTAATTTTCTGAATCGTTAGTTGTCAGTTGTTTTTTTAATTACCACTGACTACTGGCTACTGAAAAGTTACCAACATTTTCACAAAAAGGAGGATTATTCAGTCAGAAATAACGCACTCAGATTCAAAGAATCCGATTTCATCCAACTCTCAAAAGAGAGATTAAGAAGTCCCCCCTAGTTCACTAAGCTTTCGCTCAGGAATGTTGGGGGGTAGAGGGGAATCTCTGCGTAAATCCTATACGATTTATATCAGCCGCTCTCCACAAAACAGTTTACCCCAGCCACGTTAAAATTATTAAATTCATTAGAATAGTACTCAAAGGCTGCAATCCTCACCTGATAAGACTTTAAAAAAATCATTGGGGTATGGGTGCTAGTGTTTTTGAGACGGGGTACTAGTGTTTTCGAGGTGGGGTTCTGGTGTTTTTGCACTCAACCTAAAAGCAATGTAGGCAATGGTTAAGGACTGTTATTGATGCAATTTCGGGTTGATAAAATCTGCACTCAAAAGAAAATATCAATGTCTGGTGATAAAGATAGACTAATAATTCAAGAAAAGCAATTAAATGTTTTGAAAGTAAATTATATTTCCATAACAAATAGAAGATATTGCAATATGATGCCTCCGCCTGCGGTGACCTCCTGAAAAAGAGGATAATAAGAAGCAAGAGCAAGCCTTTTTAAGGGGAGTCGGAGGTATCTTCGAGGAATAAACACGTTAACCGAACCGGATTAGTAGATATTCAAAATAATGGTAAAAATTATTTATAGATACAGAATTACAAAAATTGAATCTCAGCCCAAAAAACAATAGTCAATAACTGTAAATGGTAAAATAAAAGCATGGCAAGCTAGCCGTCTGCTGAAGTGAGAATCAATGGTAACATCTGATAAAAGTTCTTCCTAAACTTTCATATTTTGTGGTTTAGTTAGAATACATAGTATATGCACTCATTGTAACTAAACTGCAAATTAAATACACAAAAGCTTATTGTTATAAGTAAATACTCTGTACTAAGATTTAGGATTTTAGGAGTTAAATAATGCGGATTGCTCAAGACATAACAGAACTGATTGGACGGACTCCTTTAGTTCAACTGAACAAGATTCCTCAAGCTGAGGGAGTAGTAGCAAGGATAGTTGTCAAATTAGAAGGTATGAACCCAGCGGCTTCGGTGAAAGACCGCATTGGTTTAAGTATGGTACTCTCAGCAGAAGCGGCTGGCTCAATTTCCCCTGGAAAGACCATTTTAGTTGAGCCTACCTCTGGTAACACAGGAATTGCTTTAGCGATGGTAGCTGCGGCGCGTGGCTACCGTTTGATTTTGACAATGCCAGAGACAATGAGCCAAGAACGACGGGCTATGCTGAGAGCTTATGGTGCATCTTTGGAGTTGACACCAGGCGCTGAGGGAATGCGGGGAGCGATTCGCAAAGCCGAAGAAATTGTTGCTAATACTCCCGATGCTTTTATGCTGCAACAGTTCCGCAACCCTGCCAATCCCAAAGTTCACCAGGAAACCACCGCCGAAGAAATTTGGGCAGATACAGACGGGGAAGTGGATATGGTCATTGCTGGGGTAGGTACTGGTGGAACGATTACTGGGATTGCAGAAGTCCTCAAACAGCGCAAACCGACATTTAAAGCGATCGCAGTTGAACCCAGCAACAGCCCAGTCCTCTCAGGTGGTGAAGCCGGGCCACACAGAATTCAAGGTATTGGTGCCGGATTTATCCCCGATGTTCTCCGCCTAGAATTGGTTGATGAAGTAATTAGAGTCAGCGATGAACAAGCGATCGCATTTGGACGACGTTTGGCAAAAGAAGAAGGCTTATTGTCTGGGATATCCTCTGGCGCAGCTTTGTGTGCCGCAATTCAAGTAGGTAAACGCCCAGAAAATGCCGGACGTTTAATTGTAATGATTCAGCCTTCCTTCGGCGAACGTTACCTCAGCACCCCCATGTTTCAGGATTTGTCCTTAGAAACTGCTGGCGTGCGTTAAAGAGAGTAGGAAAGAAGACAATGGTCTGGGGAAAGGGGAAAAAGGTAAATCCCTTTTTCCCCTTTAACCGAACCGTATTGAGAGTGCCCCTACGCGTACGCTTCATTTAGCTGAAATACGCTGTATTTCAGTCTCTAGACACTAACCACAAGGTTCTTGCTGACTTCCTGGCAAATTGGAATGCGGATTTGAAACTCCACTCCCTTGCCGGGTTCTGAGGTGCAAGAGAGTGAACCACCATGTTTTTCGGTGACAATTTGGTAGCTAATCGACAAACCCATACCTGTTCCTTTACCCACAGGTTTTGTGGTGAAGAAAGGATCAAACAGGCGGCGGCGAACAGGCTCTGGTATACTCATACCATTGTCTGCAATCCGAATTTCGACTTGATGAGCATCAATTTGTTCAGTGTAAATAGTAATAGTTGGAGTTGTTATTTGTTCTTGATTTTCCACTAATGACTCTTCCAAAGCATCGATCGCATTACTCAACACGTTCATGAACACTTGATTGAGTTGTCCTGCATAGCATTCCACTTGGGGCAGCAAGGCATAGTGTTTAACAAGTTGAATAGCGGGACAATCTGACTTTGCCTTGAGGCGATGTTGCAGAATCATTATGGTACTGTCAATCCCTTCATGAATATTAACGGCTTTAATCTCGGCTTCATCCATGCGTGAGAAAGTTCGCAGGGAAGCAACAATTTGCCGAATTCGGTCTGCTCCAACCCGCATAGAAGAAAGTAGCTTAGGCAAGTCTTCTAGCAGGAATTCTAGATCGATAGCCTCCGCTTCTTCCTGAATCTCTGGATGGGGAGATGGGTAATGTTTCTGGTAAAGTTCCAGCAGTCTCAGCACCTCTTGGGTGTAGCCGTTGGCATGAGTCAGGTTGCCAAAGATAAAATTGACTGGATTGTTGATTTCGTGAGCAACGCCAGCTACCAGTTGCCCTAAGCTCGACATTTTCTCGGTTTGCACAAGATGAGCCTGGGTTTGTTGCAGTTTGTGCAGCGATTTTTCGAGTTGTTCGGCTTTTTCTCGCTCTCGCATTTCGGATGCTTGCAAAGCTTCATTTTTAACTTCGAGTTCTTGTGATTTGGCTTCCAGTTGTTGCGAGTAAGCTTGTAGGTTGGTGTAGAGACGGGCGTTCTCGATCGCGATCGAAATTTGTGCTATCAACAGACTCAGAACATTTACCCGTTCTGGGGTAAAAGCGCCAGGAATAAGATTATTTTCCAGGTAAAGAAGACCAGTAAACTTGCCAGAGTGAATCAACGGTAGACACAAAATTGACTTAGATTGGTAAGTGGCGATATAAGCATCAGCGGCAAAACGGGAGTCTTTAACAGCATCGTCTAAAACTAGGTTGTTTCTGGTTCTTTCCACATAGTTGAATAAGGCAACCGGAAGTAAGGGTAAATTAGTTTCATCCTGCCCATTAACAACAACGCTAACTTCCTTACCTGCAATTGTTCCTGCTGCTTCTAGTATCCATTGATTCTCGTGCTTGGCAATAAAGTAACCTTGGATAGCGCCAGCATTTTGGATGACATTTTTCATCAATTTTTCGAGCAGGCGACTCAGCACTATTTCTTCTGACAAGACCTGTGAAGCTTTCATCACTGTCATCAAGTCGAGAATTTGAGCGCTGCCGCTAGTCGTGGAGTTGTCTAGTGTAAATTCTTTATAATTCGTTTCTAGCTTTTGTGTGTTTGACCGCACAATCAATTGCGGATAGCGTGCTTCTAATTCTTTGACTTTAGCGATCGCTCCCCAATGGCTATAGGCGTAGTAAGCATTTGTCATGTAGGTGCTAGCGATCGCTTGTTTACCCCATGACAAATAGAATTTGGCAGCGAGTTCATGGGCGAGGGCTTCTTCGTTGATGTACTCGTTTTGTTTAGCAAGTGCGATCGCCCGATCATACATCTCGATCGCTTCGATTTTTTCGCCTAAAACCCGATGCCGTTCTGCTTCTACCAAATAAAATTTGTGTAAATGATTCATTGGGGCATGATGCGCCCATTTTTGCATTTTTTCTTGATTATCTCGGACGCGATCAAGGATGGCATTTCGCTCTGACTCTTGGCGATTGGGATATATTGCTAGCCGTGCTAAAGAATCGTAAAAATGGAATAGAGGAACAATGGGCAATCCTATCACTATGTCCAAATACTTCTGTGCTATAACACTATTTTCAATAGCTTCTGAGTAATTTTCAAACCAATAACTAAGTAAAAGTTTGTTCCAATATATGTAGGCAATTCCCAATATGTCATTCGCTTGCTTGTGCAATGGTAACTTTATCTGCTCATCGCAAGCTTCACCCTTGAGTCCGCAAATATTTTCACTTTTTCCGAGCAGATTTAAGATAGCCTGCCAATAGGTTTCTATGTAATGAAGTGCTGTTTCTTGCTTAATTTTATAAATAGCATTTCTGTTGATTGCTATCTCTCTTTCTAGAAAAGTCAGTTCTTTGCCGCTAAAGTAAGCTAAATAGGAATACATTAGTAAACCATAGGCAGCATATTGTAAATCTCCTGTCTCCAGCCCACTAGAGTAAACTGACACAAAAGGTTCTAAGGTTTCTCTCAGATGATCTTTCCAAGGTCGGATAAATGTATTTACTATCAGGAGTGTCTTAGCTTTGATTTCTTGAGCATTTAACTTTGACACCAGAGTTAAAGCCAATTGACCGAACCGATAACCTGAATCAATATCTCCCACTACTCCGCAAAGAAGAAGACCATAATTGGCATAAGCAAAGGGAGATACAGAAGCATTACCATATTGGACGGATAGATTTACTTGTTTGCATACCGTCAAAGGCAACAATTCTGGCGTAGCAATGTATGCAGCAGCAAAAATGCTTGACAAAAGTTTCATAGCTGCTAATTTATAGCGATCGCTCATTTGAGGTAAATCAACTAAATCCTCAATTTGCGTTCCATTTAAAATTGCCGCAGTTTCAAAGAGTGCTTGTCCAATATCTGACGGGTTCGGCTTTTGGGGAAACTCTACTCCTAATAGCTTTAAAACTTGTAGTCCCGTACTAACCGCTTCTAGCAGCCTGTTTTGCCCTACGTAAGCTTGTATCTGGACTTCATACACTTTAATTTTGTCCAGCAGCGTTTTAGCGTGGTTTTGTACTATCTCAACAAATCTCTGCATTCCTTCAAAATCACCGCTTAAAAAAGCTGCCTCTGTCGCTTCCTCATGCAGTGCTAATGTCAGGTTGTACTGACTTTCCCAGCTATCTTCTGCTAACAAATCTAAACCGACTTGCAAATATTTGATGGCAGAATCGTGCGCTGTAGCTGCTTTCGCTCTTTGGCCTGCGATCAGATTAAGTTCAGCAAATTCATATTTTTCTGTTTCAAATATCAGTAAATCAGCACCGTAATTGAGTTGATTAACTAAAGCAAATATATTTTCTTTGCGTTCTTCTGATGTAGTATTTAGCAGCAGTAATTGACCAATTTTGAGATGCGTTGCTTTCTTCTGCTCATCGGGAATTAGAGAATACGCTGCTTGCTGTACTCGGTCATGTAAAAACTTGTAATCAACTTTGACATCTGTTAAGGTAACGCCGCCTGAATCCTCCTGACTAAATGCCAAGGGAATTTTGTAGTCCTGATTTAACGGCAAAATTAACCCAGCTTGAAGCGCAGACCACAATTGCGCCGCAGTCGTTAGAGAAGATGCCTCGTTAACGATCGCTAATACATCCAGATTAAATGTGTTGCCAATACAAGCAGCAAGTTTGAGTACTTGCTGCGTCTCTAGAGACAGTTTACGAATATTTCTCGCCGTCAGTTCAACCACATTCAGGTCAGTAAGACCAATCGCTTGAATATGTTGGATATCCCACTGCCAAACTCCAGACTGGAAGTCATACGTTAACAAGTCTTCCTGGTATAAGGTTTTGAGCAGTTGCGTTAAGAAGAAAGGGTTTCCTCCAGTTTTGTGGAACAGTAATTCTGCTAATGGCTTGCTGTGTTGTGTGTCATTCAACGTATCGCTAACTAAGTCTTCCACATCTGTTAACTGCAACGGTGACAAGACAATGTTATTCAGCGCTGCACCTGCTTTTTGAATCTTGTCCAAACTGAGCATGAGCAAATGGGTGGGCGACACTTCATTATCCCGATATGCGCCGATTAACAATAAATATTTGCGATCGCTATCCGTCATCAATAGCTCAATTAAGTTCAGCGATGCCGAATCTGCCCACTGCAAATCATCGAGAAACACAACCAAAGGATGGTCTTGGGTTGTGAATACGCCAATGAATTGCCCAAAAACACGATTGAAACGATTTTGAGATTCAGCCGCACCAAGTTGTGTTACGGGTAGTACAGTTCCAATAATTAGTTCGACTTCGGGAATCACATCGATAATGACTTGCCCATTCTCACCCAATGCAGTTAGGAGTTTCTCTTTCCACACTTGGATTTGGGCTTCGCTTTCAGTGAGTAATTGCCCAATTAAAGATTGGAACGCCTGAATCAAAGATGCATAAGGAATATTGCGCTTGAACTGGTCAAACTTGCCTGCAATGAAATAACCTCTTGCTCCTACAATCGGTTTATGAACTTCATTGACGACACTTGTCTTTCCAATCCCCGAATAACCAGAAACGAGCATGAGTTCGCTGCTACCACCTGCCACACGCTTAAATGCAGCCATCAATGTTGCTACTTCTGCTTCGCGTCCGTATAGTGTTTGCGGAATCAAAAAATGCCCAGATTTGTCTTGTCTTCCCGGTACAAAGTTTTCAATTTTTCCAGTCGTATGAAGTTGAAACAAGCATTCCTCTAAATCCGCTTTCAGTCCCCAGGCGCTTTGATACCGCTCCTCTGCTGTTTTCGCTAATAATTTTAAAATAACTGCACTAATTGCCTCCGGCACATCTTCCAAAACACGACACACGGTTTCGCTACAAGGTGCGGCTGGTGTTTTGGCAATGTGACAGTGGATCAACTCCATCGGGTCAACAGCTTGAAAGGGCAAAATACCCGTCAGCATTTCATATAAAGTGACACCCAGCGAATAAAAGTCGGTGCGATAGTCAACCGCCCGATTCATTCTGCCGGTCTGCTCAGGCGACATATAGGCAAGCGTACCTTCGAGCAAATTAGGATTGCTCAAGGTGGGATTTTCTTTATCAAGGCGCGAGGAGATACTAAAGTCAATTAGTTTGGCTTCGCCAGAATCGGGGTCAATTATAATATTGTGCGGCTTAATATCTTTGTGAATAATTTGTTGGGCGTGCAGTTCTCCTAAAATATGTGCTAAATTAATCCCCACCTTGAGGAAAGTAATCAAGGTGGTTGTTTGAGTTGCAATCAGTTCTTGGAGCAAGCAACCTGGAATATCTTCCAAAACCAAAGCCAGTCCATGCTGATAATTCTTTAACTCGTAGGCTTTAACAATGCCAGGAATTTGCAGAGGCTCAATGATTTGATATTCGTGGCGCAGTCGCGCAATGTCTTCTAAGAGTGGATGTTCGCACAGGAGAGTTTTAACAATGACAGAGACGTTATCGATTTCTCGCCGTCCCCGATAAATGACGGTTTTACTACCAGAGTGAAGGGTTTCGAGGAGTTGATAACCAGATAAAGTAGCTGTCATTGTTTTTTCTTGCAATATAAGCATTCTTACTATGCCCATGCAAGTTTAGCTTTGTAACATTTGTGACGAAAATCAGCATAATTTCACGAGATGTTACAAAGACTAATTCACTCCAAAGTTGTATGTTGGGACTTGAGAGCATTGCTGCATCTCAAGTCCCAATAATTCAGGTTTTAACAGATTGCATCACTGCAAAAATCCTGTACTAATGCTTACAGCCACCTTCCTTATGGTGTTTATGCCCATGATCGTGACCGTGAGAACAGCCTTGCAAATTCTCCTTCATAAGCTTGTCGCTGATTTCTTGCAAGGATTCATCCACAGCTTGTAAGCCAATCCAAGCATCAATCTTTTGTACATCAAATCCTACCTCGCGCTGTTCGCCTACTTCTAACAAAGGACGGCGAATCAACAGTGGTTCTTTCAGCATCAGCGCCAAAGCGGTTTGTTCATCCACTTTTTCAGGAACCACCTCACCAGATTTTACCTTGGGGGCGGAAAGATTAAACCATTCGGCTACGGGGCGATCGCCAAAAAATGAGCGCAACCGTTCAACTGTCCAAGGTTCTGTTAGCAGGTTGTATGGTATCACCTCATGACCAGCAGCTGTGAGCAAAACTTTTTGCTTAGTGCCACCTTTACAGCCTGGTTTGCTATAGAAACTTACTCTTGCCATACAATTATCTCCTAATTACTCAATTGTTTGTAGTTGGCGCTTTAGCGCTAAAGCGTCTAACTATAAACCCTGACGATGCCTAATTAAAAATTCCTAGCCTGATGAGTACCTAAGTCAAACTCAAATCTCTCATCTGGATCAGTTTCGCCGTAGATATTAAAAGTCACAGTTGGTTCATCACCCATTGCTTCTACACTGTGAATTGCATCAGGAGTGAAGCTAATAATATCCCCTGGCAATAGAGTTATCTCTCCCGTCTGTTCAATTTTGTCCTGAAATTCTGGGCTATGAGTGCGTCGCCAAAAAGTATTTTTTTCCTCACCTTTTAACACCGCTACTATTCCCCATGTCCCATGATTATGAATGGTTGATCGGGTTCCTGGTGCAAATGTTACTGTTTGCACCGTCAACGGAAAACCCAATTCATCATATAGGAGTAAAACAGAGTTTCCCGTTTTGGGTGAAGGCTCTAAATGTTGACTTTGCACCCAGTAGGAATTTACTATCAAGCGCCTTACGAGCATCCGAATTTCTGGCAGACAATTGGCCTCATTATCACCACTATTGAGAACATCTTCCACCTCAGTTAAAAACCGATAAAGGCGGTAATTTTCTCTCAATAAATCCCATGCTCTCACAGATTTACAGGCTTGATACTGACCGTCCCCCGTTAGCAGCCAATCCCTACCTTTCATAACTTTTAAATTGATAACGGCGAAGATTGGATGATCAGGATCGGAGAGACATTAGGAATATTGCCTACAGGAAGTTTAGTAGGTATGGTAATAGGAGGAAAGATAGAGTTACTATCAGTAGCCGCTCCTAACAGGGAGTAAGAGGAATATGATGTAGTAGATAACCAATTGTTCATGATTGTTCACCTTGATTTTTGATTGCTGACTAATTAATCATCTTCTTCTGCTGGACGTGTCAAAATATCCAGGAGAATTCCGGCTCCAAAGTCATGCTTTTCGTCTATCTCTTTGACTTTAGTGCTGATCTCTTTTGCTTCCTCGATTGCTCCCAACTTTGCTAGTACTAATCCAGAAGCAGCATAAGCATTTAAGTACAATCGAATTTGTGGGTCTTCTTTGCGATTGACTAATATAAGCTTAAGTTGCTCCCAGTCTTCAGGTAATTTTTCTAGTTCTTTAATTTTATCTAATAATTTGATTGTTGTTTGTAATGCAAGAGAATAATTATTCTTATAATAAAAAAATCTATATGCTGCTACTAAGACATCTGTATTTTCACCAGTCTTATCTAAAGCTTGTTGAATATACTTTTCCGACTCTGATGTGTTCTCCCAGTTTTGTGCAGCTAAAACTAATAGATTTTTGATGTCTTCTGGAACCTCGAACCACGAGAATTTGTTTGCATCAAGTTGCATAATAATCTTTTTGAGAGTTAGGAGTTAGGAGTGAGGAGTTAGAAGTTAAGACTTAATAATCTCTAACTCCTAACTTTTGTTAAAACAAAGTAAGAACGTACACCAAGGTGAATAAAACAATCCAGATAATGTCTACGAAGTGCCAGTAAATTTCTGTCATTTCGATGAAAGTATGATTGGTTGCAGAATATTCACCGGGAAGACGCGATCGCCACAATACTCGTAATATCAATAACAGTCCCACAAAAACGTGCAAACCGTGGAACCCTGTCATGATATAAAAGCAGTTGGCGAAGACGTTGGTAGTCAGTCCGTATCCTAATGTTGAGTACTCATAAACTTGACCACCCAAGAATATTGCGCCCATGATTGCAGTAATTGCATACCATAGTTGCATTCCCTTGACATTATTCTTTTTAATCGCCTTATCACCGAAGTGAATGACGAAACTACTAGATACCAGAATAATGGTGTTAATCGTCGGTACAAGTAGTTCTACTTCGCTTCCTTCTGGAGGCCAAACTGCTGTAGTACCTCGAAAAAATAAATAAGTGGCAAAAAATCCCCCAAACATCAGGGATTCAGAGGCTAGGAATGTCAACAATCCCCAGACTCTTAAATCTGGATGTTCTTCGTGTCCTGCACTGTGATCTTGACTCGTGGTTGTAGCTATGGTCATAGATTTTTTGACAATATTATCCACTGTGTCTGTTGTGGAAGCTTGAATGAAGAATGAAGTGTGAAGCGGCAAAATTTTCATTCTTCATCCAAAATCCCTGTTTAACTTATACCAATTCACAAAAATCCTGATACATATAGATTTCTCGTAGGGGCATGGCATTACCATGCCCTTACCAGCGTATTTGTATCATTATTAAAGTGAAATAGTATTAACCCTTCACTTGTTCAGGAATTCTCAAAAATCCGAGTTTCGAGTTTTGAAGCTCAAGTTCCGAGTTCCGAAGCTCAAGTTCCGAGTTCTGAAGCTCAAGTTTCGAGTTCCAAGCTCGGAGTTCCGAGTTCTGAAGCTCAAGTTCCGAGTTCCAAGCTCGGAGTTTCGAGTTTTGAAGCTCAAGTTTCGAGTTCCAAGCTTGAAGTTCCGAGTTCTGAAGCTCAAGTTCCGAGTTCTAAGCTTGGAGTTTCGAGTTCTCAAATTAAATGACTAGAAATTACAGTCACCTTAACAGCGATCGCAGTACTTAATCTATTAACTAAGCACTAGCTTCCGGTGTTGCAGATGGCTGTACTTCATTACTGTGACCATGACCGTAGTCATAAGGGCCATGAGTGACAACCGGCAACACTTCCCAGTTTTCAATTGCAGGTGGTGAGCTAGTTGTCCATTCTAAAGTCAAAGCTTGCCAAGGATTATCACCAGCCAAAGGCCCTTTCAGCCAACTGTAGATCATGTTGATGGCGAAAGGAATTACCGATATCCCCAAAACAAATGAACCAAAGGTACAAATTTGATTGAGGTCGATAAATTGGGGGTCATACATTGCCACTCGTCGAGGCATTCCTTTTAAACCCAACTCGTGCATGGGTAAAAAGGTCAGATTAGTGCCGATGAAAGTAAGGGCGAAATGAATGCGTCCCAAGCTTTCATTCAGCATTCGTCCGGTCATTTTTGGGAACCAGTGATAAATACCGGCGTAGATGCCAAACACGGAACCGCCAAACAGAACGTAATGGAAATGTCCGACAACATAATATGTGTCGTGGACGTGAACATCAAAGGGAGCTGTTCCCATCGTCACACCACTTAAGCCGCCCATGACAAACATGGACAACAAGCCAATGGCAAAAAGCATCGCACCTGTGAAGCGGATTTTACCACCCCAGAGGGTAGCAACCCAGGCAAAAATCTTTACGCCAGTGGGAACTGCAACTATAAGAGTGGAGATAGTGAAGAACATCCGCATCCAACCGGGTGTGCCACTGGTAAACATGTGGTGTACCCAGACGAACAAACCCACAACGCAGATAGCTACACTAGAATAAGCGATCGCTTTATAACCAAAGATTGGCTTACGGGCGTGAACTGGAATTACCTCCGACATGATGCCGAAGATGGGCAGAATCATTAAATATACTGCCGGGTGAGAATAAAACCAGAATAAGTGTTGATAAATTACAACGTTACCACCTGCATCTGGTTTAAAGAAGGAGGTGCCAAAGTTGAGGTCAAACAACAGCAGAACTAAACCTGCTGCTAATACAGGTGTGGAAAGCAGTGCCAGAATGGAGGTTGCCAAGATTGCCCAGCAAAATAGGGGCACTTGATCCCATTTCATGCTAGGAACTTTCATCATCAAAATGGTGATCACAAAGTTCAGTGAACCCAAAATTGAGGAAGTTCCCACCAAAACGATCGCAAGTATCCACATAGTTTGAGCGATTGGCGCTGTCACCAAACTCAAAGGTGGATAAGCTGTCCAACCAGATTGGGAACCGCCAAAAATGAAACTACCTAAAATCAGCGCACCGGCTGGCGGGTTTAACCAAAAGGCGATCGCGTTCAGCTTCGGGAAAGCCATATCCCTAGCACCGACCATCAACGGCACCAAATAGTTACCAAATCCCCCAATGGCGCTAGGGACAATCCACAGGAAGATCATGATCGTCCCGTGATTGGTCATGAAAGCGTTATATAGATTGGGGTCGAGTACGTCTGCATCTGGTGTTGCTAATTCGACACGCAGAGCGATCGCCATCAGTCCGCCGATGAGATAGAACACAAACGCCGTCACTAGATATTGGATACCAATAACCTTGTGATCAACATTAAATGTAAAATAATCCTGCCATTTCCACGCCTTCGGATGGGAGGTGTGGCCAGCCACCATTTCCGGTTTATTTTCTTCTGGTGGAGTATTCCGTGGGAATTCTACCTGCGTCATATTTTTTTACCACTATGGGGAGTCTAGGGTCAAACGTCCAAAGCTCTTGTACAGACGCGATTAATCGCGTCTCTCCTGACCAATGACCATTGACTCTAGAGTTGCTGCACTAATTCCCATATCATGGGTGTGGGGCGCGAGAAACTCTGATGTTGATAAGTCGGCTGGATTAACAGCAACGACTTGATTGAGGTTTTGCTGTTGAGCAATCTGGTTTTCTGTCCGCCAGCTTTCATATTCTTCCGGTGTGTGGACAATTACCTGTGTCCGCATTGAACCGTGATAACCACCGCACAACTCAGCACAAACTACGGGATATGTACCTGGTTTGGTGGCAACAAATCGTAGTTCAGTAGGGATACCGGGAAGTGCATCTTGCTTCAAGCGGAAGTTTGGCACCCAGAATGAGTGAATTACATCTTGTGCTGAAAGGTTGAGTTGCACATCAGCACCGACGGGAATGTGTAATTCCCCAGAGGTAATGCCACTATCAGGGTAATTAAATAACCAGGCATACTGTATGCCTTTGACATCAACAACTAAGTCGGCTGGTTTGTTAAGGGTTTGAGGAGACGCGCCAATACCAATTGTGGGGGCAGTTGTTGCTTCAGTATCGCTTAATGTAGCTGCAATAGCACTTCCGGGCATATGAGCAACATGAGCTGCTGAATGAGGATGACCCGCAGGCTCAAAGCCGCCCATTTGGTTAAAAACATCTACGCTGTAGATACCCAAACCAAGGACGATCACTGTTGGAATTGCTGTCCAGAAGATTTCTAAGGGAACGTTACCTTCTATTGGTAAACCATCAGTATCATCACCGCGACGGCGACGAAACTTCACCAAAAAAATCAGAATAGTTCCTTCTACCACCAAGAAGAGTGCGATCGCAATGGTAAACATGACGTTAAAAAAACCGTCTACCAAAGGCGCTTGTAGCGATGCTTGCACCGGCATCAGAGTGTGGTTTTGACCAATCCAAATGCTGATTGCTGTAACTACTATCCCAGCAACCAGAGTCCATAACGAAACAGGAACTTGTTGCATACATGCTACCTGCTCTGTAAACAGTCTTTAAAGGTGTGATTTTCTGGGTTTTGAGCATTGGGCATTGACTATTGTTATCTATTGCCTATTGCCTATTCCCCATTCCCTTTTACAGGGCAGCGTTTTTTGTTTTCACTTATTAACTTTCTAACGTGCAGCCATAAAAAATGGGGGAAACTTCCAGATTTTTTCCATATCTTTCCCCCAGAAACTTACAAATTATATTTCAACTCCTATGAAAAAGGTAGCCCCCTGCTCCCAGAAAAGCTTGTTGTTCCAAGAGGGCACTGTTAGACCTAATATTGATTAGGCTAGATTAGCAGCAAGTTTAAATTTGTTAATAGCTAACACTTTACGATTTACGGATTTGTTTACTGTGAACTTTTTATGAGTTCCGGTAAATATTTATTATTCCCCTCAAGTTACCTTGCCTAGCGCATTTACGCTTTATCCAAACAGTGCCTCCTTGAATGAACAACAATTTTGACTAACTCCAAAAATCTTAATTGTTTAATGCAACATGGGTGTAGCAATTCTTGGGGCAAATCCGTGAACATGCTTCACAACCAATACAGTTTTCTGGAGAAGTAACTGCCATTACTTTCCGTTCAATTTCTTCGTCATCTTCATCTTCCACAAATTCACCTTCTTCATTAAGCGCCTTTAAACCGAGCACATTGTACCCGCATACTTTAACGCATCTGCCACAGCCGATACATTTATCTTTGTCGATTTCTTGAGCAAATTTTGGTGTCCAAGCCTTACCGCCAAATGTCAAACCTGTTAGTTGTGCCATGAATAATTCCTCGGCAATTTCGCCTGTCAATATGTTTGTGCATTAATCATCATATTATCCTAATAGTTTATCTTTTTGCTATTTAAAAATTACTTTTTTATCATCAAGTTTCGATGACTTTGAACACAATTACATATTGTTTTTTATTTCAATTAATAGATGAAACTTATTGCCAATAATTATTATGCATATTTGGTTAGCATCCTAATCTCACAAACCCCAATCCTTACAGGGTATAGGAAAAATTGAAACCCTCTATCCTTGTAAAAAGGAGGTTTCTAGATAAGAATGATGATACTATTTTTCAAATATATTTAGGTTTAGGCAAGTAAATTTAGATAAACTGTATATACTTATACAAATCAATATGTTCATTAATTACAATTTTATATATGCAATATGTATTTCATAAAGCAACAATTCCCCAGTCACTTTTGATTCAATTATTTAAATAAATGATGACAAAAAATACTTTTATTTCATATGAAGAAACCTAATTGATTTATGAAGGAACTGTAAATTTGATGGCAGAATATTATCATGCATTAAATATTAAAATTATTAATAAATCAGATAAAGTCCAATTGTGACGGGATTAAATATGTCCTAAAAAGACTTTATGGTCAAAGCTAAAATGTTCATCAGATACGTAATTAAATAAATGTTAAGATTTTTTTCTAAGCTCGGTACGAACAAACTAATCATTTTTTTCATGAAATGTATAGTTAATAAGAAGTTTTATTAGGCTCGGTGAAAAAGCCTTAAATAGCTTCCAATTGGATGCAAAGCCAAAATATGGATGTGGGGAATAAATGTGGTGAGAAATTATTATTCTCGCCAGAAAGATTATGTGGTAGCGAGTCATGAATAGACAGGACTCATCCAGGGGAGACCTGAGCCAGACATCTCAACGATTAGAGTGGGAAAAGAGCCAAATGCCTTATACAATTCCTAACAACAGTTGCGTTGGATGTGACAACTGCCGCCCCCAATGTCCTACGGGTGCAATCAGAATAGAGGACAATGAATACTGGGTTGATCCTGGTCTTTGTAATAATTGTGAGGGCTATTATTCAGAACCGCAATGTGTAATAGCTTGTCCAACTAAATCTCCCATTCCCTGGCAGGCGAAAAAGGGTAGATGCAAAGTAGAACCAAGAGATGCTACCAGCTTAGACTTGTTTTCTAATGGTAAGAATAACCCATTTGCTTCAGCGATCGCAATTTGGGAAGCTTGTAATGTCCTAGCGCAACGCACATCCCTACATTGGGAAAATGATGAAGAGGGTTACTTGTGTTACAGCCGACAAGTCAATCAAGGTCGAGGTGCGATCGCCTTTCACATCCAAGATCCATTCCAAGTTAACGACAAAGCCACAGATTTAGCAGCAATTGAAGGGCTTGACATCAGAGCCGCTTGCATACATCTGATTTTTGCAGCTTACGCCACAGCTTTAGATCAACCTTGGGAGCAAGAATTTGCGATCGATGAGCGACAAATTGAGAAATATTTGGGGATGGAGAAACGCAAAGACTTGAGCAAAGCTGCCAAGCTAGCTTTAATGAAAAATATCGTTCAGCAAGCTTGCTCCCTGATTATCTCCATTGACTGGCCCCAACAAGGTCGAATTAACGGATTCTCTATTACAAATAGTCGCTTGTGGCACTTAGTAGATATTCAGCACCACTTTCAAGAAGACAATCTTGGATGCAAATATCTGATTGGGCTAACTTTTAAAGTAAAAGCAGGCTTATGGGCACAATATTTTTTAAACAAACAAGCATGTAAAGAGCGAACCGCATTCTATCAATACGGTAGTCTCCCTAAAACGCTGCTAACCACAGTCATGAGCATTTGGCAGCAACATGAAGGCGCAGTCCGACTAATGCTGTGGTTGCTGTTTAAAACCAAAATGGGCAAAGAACAACGCATTACTATTCCTACATTGCTGCGTATTGCTTATGGTGAAGAAAAAGTCGCCCTTGCATCCAGACAACGGGAAGAACGCAAACGTCTGCTGCGAACTTTTGAAAGTGATTTGGAAATTCTCAATCACTATGGAATGAAACCACTTTTCGACCCAATTACTTACCCACCAGAAATTCAACCTTTGTGGGCGAAGTTAGTTAATCTTCCTGAAGACCCAGATGAAGCGTTAGAATTTTGGACTAATGATGGTGGCGCTGAAACTCGCCTCACAGACACAGGCCCCCGTGGTAAGTGGAATCTGTTAATGAATGCGCGGATTTTGGCTTTTGAACTCCCACCAGAATGGGAACAGCAAATTTCAGAATCGGAAAAAAAGAAAACAAGAACTGCTAAAGCTAAAAAGAAGCCCAAAACTACCAACGATTTGCTAGGTGAACAGATTTTGCAAGCGCGAAAAAATTTGAATCTCTCCCAAAGAGAGTTAGCAAAACTCACAGGTAAAAGCCAAAGCTGGATTCGAGATATCGAAAATGGTCGTTTAAAAGCCAAGTTAGAAGACCAAGTACTTTTACGAAAAGTGCTAAATATGGCTCAATCTTAATTTTGGATTTTGGATTTGGGTTCAGATACAAGCCTGGAAACCCAGATAAAATCTGACTGACTTTCTTAATTACGTAACTTACTTCCCGCCGGAGGCGAGTATTACGAATTACGTTAGCGTAGCGGGGCGTAGCCCATTACGAATTACGAATTACGAATTAGGTAGATGCATACCCCAGCTTTTTATGCGCTATAACTCATCACCTTATTAGAAGTAAGCCAGAGACTAGCTACAGCATATTTAGTAACTACCAATTCTTGTGTAGCATTGCATGAACTCTTCAGTTGTTGAGTTTTGGTTTCATCCTTTACAAGTTTAGCTTGGTAAGTGTAGAAAGAACCAGAAGGTTGTTCAAAACTTAGCTCACCCAGAATAGTACTATTATCTAAACTTTGCTCCAAAATTTTGCCTGCAACTTTGTAGTTAAACCAATCCCATCCATTGCGAAGGATTAGTTCTCTTTCCAAAATCTGAAGTGCAGCAGGCAGAATTCCCCAGCCTCTATAGACTTTTTTTAAGCATTCAATATCGCCAGTACGAGTCAAAATCGATCTAAATGAAGCTTGATCGAGACGACCATAGTATCTTCCTTCTGGCAAGTCTATGACTGTTGGTGCAAACCGATGTCCACCAAAGTGCGATGATTTCCAAATTCGTACATTATCCAAGCACAAATCAGCCTTACTCGCTGTAACATTGAAGTAAAAGGGAGCACCATATCTGGCACAGCACTTATCATGGCTACCGTGGGTACAAACTAAAATATCTTTAGTTACACTGGTTTCTATCTCAGAATTAGAACTGATACCCCATAACCATTTTTGGACAACTGCTGCTACTTGCTCAATATTTGCTAGCTTAAACTCTTGCTTGTGATATCCATTACTTAGACCCTCTTCTTTTTGATAAATCAAAAGCGTAGTGTGGTTTACTTTGTGGGATACATCATTAGCAATCAAGAGGAATCTAATTGGTAATTTAGCACGCTTCACTTCATCTACCAAAATCCTCAAATTCTGGGGCACCCATTTGGAATTCAAGGCTTCTGATGTCCAAGGTAAAGGACACTCAACTAAAATATAAGTTTGATAATTGGTGGCGCTACCAATAACATCTTCTCCTATTTGCTGTGAATCGTCAGAACAAAAAAAAGTATTCATCTCGCTGTACTCATTAGCGTATTTTATGGACAAAAGGTATTACAAAATACAATTGTGTTCTTAGCTACAATATCCTTGGCTAAAGGAGATAAAAAAGAACAATATTCATTTCCCAGTTAAAACTAGGTAGCCACTTTATAACATCATTATTGAGCAAGGTCTTTCCGGTTAATAAATTCTCCACAATAGATATAAACAGTGTCAAGATAGATTTTTCCGTATGAGCGACGTTAATTTTGTATCTAGTTTTATTGTTATTTGGTATCTCATAAATTTTAACTTGCGGAAACTCGGCTTTTCTGAACTTGCTTTCTTTCCCAAAATCAAATATATTCAATCTTGTGCGATCACTTAGTGAGTAACAGGCAATTAACTTGCTTACTATATCGATGTAGCTGATACTACAATCAAATATATTGCTTGCAGCAACATAATTATTTAAAGTTTTGCTGAAATTATCTACATAGCTAGTTACAGTTCCTGTTTTTACACATAAAGATATAACTTTGTGTTTTTTTGTGGGCAACATATTTCTAAAGGTAGATGCGAAAACACTTGATAAACAAACAATCCTTTGATAAGGCAATCCTGTTTTAAAACTTTTTCCCCACTATCTGCTTTGAATGTGTTAATCCATGTATTCATATTGCGAATAATTATCAATTAGATCGGAAAAATAAAAACAACTAAATTAGGGGTAAATGCTTTAATGCCCCGTACTTCATGTGCGATCAGTTAACGATCAAAACTAGTGACTAATTATTAGCAGCGTCACTGATATCAACATTAACAAACCTAGTATTTATCCTTTTATCTAGTCTAACTCGCTGAAGCTCATGTCAGGGTTTGATTATATGTATCTGCCTTGACTGTAACTGAACTCAATAATAAATGCAAGTATTTGAGAATCTTTATAATTACTTTACCGTTTGTTGCTTCTAGAAGATTGGTTAAATCAAGGTTAACGGGCATTTTATAGTGGAGATAGGTCCGTTGAGCGAGCATTGATTCTTTTAATACAATAGATAAAGTTTTGCAATTGTGACAAATTGTTGCCAGTAAGGGTACACAGATGTGCCCTCATAGTAATCCCAAGATTTTTAACTATGGCGATCGCATATTTCTACTTTCATGGAGAATTGAATCATTTTTTACCACGGCATCATAAGCAAGTGAAAATCTCCCATTTTTTTGAGGAGAGAGCCTCAATTAAGGACATGATTGAGTCGTTGGGTGTGCCTCATCCCGAAGTTGATTTTATAAATGTTAATGGTGAATATGTAAATTTTTCTTACATAGTTTCGGATGGAGATACTATCAATGTTTATCCAATTTCAGCTAGGAGTGTTATTATACCAAGCGTTTCTGTTCTGCCAAAACCGCTCAGTATTATCCGCTTTGTTTTAGATATTCACTTGGGGAAGCTTGCGACATCTTTACGACTTTTAGGTTTTGATACTTTATATCGCAATGACTACGAAGATGAGAAATTAGCAGAAATATCTTACAGCCAAGCGCGGATTCTGTTGACTCGTGATAAGGGTTTATTGATGCGTAGTTTGGTAACGCATGGGTATTACGTTAGAAATACTAACCCTCAACAACAAATCATAGAAGTACTGCAACGCTTCGACTTGTTTAAATTAATTTCACCATTTAAACGGTGTTTGCGTTGCAATGGATTATTAGAATCTGTAGATAAGCAATCCATCGTTGACAAGCTACCAGAAACAGTGCGATCGCAGATTGATCAATTCCAGCGTTGTCAAGACTGCGATCGCATTTATTGGAAAGGTTCCCATTATGAACGATTGCAACAATTTATTGACGAAGTGCTTGACTTCAGAACAGGTAAATATAAGGAGCATAAAAAACTATGATAATTTTAGCTCTTGATTTTGGCGGAACTAAACTAGCAGCAGCATTAGTAAATATCGGTTCTAGAAAGTGGTTGCGTTATGAACGTCGTCTCTCGCCAGCGAATGCTAATGCTAGCACTGACTTAGAAATTATGCGATCGCTAATTTACTCGCTGCTACAAGACGCAAAACCTACTGCGATCGGTGTCAGCTTTGGCGGCCCAGTTGACGCTTCCACAGGGATGGTGCGACTATCTCATCATGTGGCTGGATGGGAAAACATTCCCCTCAAAGGTTTGTTAGAAGATGAGTTTGGGGTTTCTGTTGGTGTAGACAATGATGCTAACGTTGCTGCTTTGGGAGAACATCGCTTTGGGGCAGGACAGGGATACGATAGCCTGTTTTACATCACTGTCAGCACTGGCGTGGGTGGTGGTTGGATACTGAACGGCCAGCCTTGGCGGGGTGTGAGTGGAATGGCTGGTGAAATTGGGCATATGGTTGTAGATCCTGCTGGGCCAGTGTGTTTGTGTGGGAAGCGGGGATGTGTGGAACGTTTCGCGTCGGGGCCTTATATGGCGCAAAATGCTAGGGAAATTTTGGAAACTATAGACGCGCCAGGGGCTTCCCAGAGGGTACCGCAGAGGCGCGGAGGACTCGGAGATGGAGAGGTTTTGAGGAGTTTGGTGGGGAATAATTTAACGTTGCTGACGGGGCAGTTGGTAAGTGAAGCGGCAACGGCTGGAGATGATTTGGCTAAGGAAGTTTTGCACAAGGCTGCTTGGGCGCTGGGTGTGGGTATTGGCAATGTGGCTAATTTAATGAATCCGCAGCGCTTTGTGTTGGGAGGCGGTGTGACGAAGGCGGGGGAGGATTTTTGGCAGGTGATGCAGCAGGTGGCGCGGGAGACGGCTTTGCCAGAGGTTGATTTTGCTATTGTGCCGGCGGAGTTGGGGGATGATGCGCCGTTGTGGGGGGCTGTGGCGATCGCTTCTATGTTACTCACCACTGTGTAAAATAAGTCCCAAGATAGTGTGTCTCTCACCACAAAAGAGTTTAAGCTGGGCGTATAAGTTTGGGGAAATTAGTGATGAATAAGGAAACAGTTCCTAGTCAAGCTGAAAAGTCGAATCCAGAAGGCGAGCCATCACAATTAAGTCCAGAGGTACTTGACAAAATCAAACACCCTGCGAGGATAGATGATGTTATTCGGGAGCAGTCACCAGAAGAACGTAAAAGTAATCCAGCTTTAGTACCGGAAATGATTGATGATCCAACTGATCAGTGATTGGGTTTGTGAAAGAGTAATCACAAAGCTCAGATTCCCAACTTCTTGAAGAAGTTAGGAATCTTTTTAGTAATTTATTAATACCATCCCCAATTATGCAGTTGTTCCTGATATATTTCTGGCGTGTTGATATCTAATAGCACAGCCGGATTATCAAATTTAACTTGGTGAATTACTGGATAAAATTCTTTGATAATTTGGCGTAAACCTAAGCTTTCTTCACGGATATTTTGTAAGTGCGATCGCATCCCATTACTAAATAACAATGGATGCCCCATTTTACTTTGATATGTGGGTGCAGTAATCATTGCTGAATTGTCTTGGTGTGCTAACAGCAATCTTTGGTAAATCTCTATTTTTCTGGGTTGATCAACTGCGGAAATCGCTAATATTTCAAAGTTTGGGGGAATACGTTGCAACCCTGTAAGGAGGGAAGTTGTTTTCCCGGTATTGGCATGAGGATTAATTACAGTCAAACTACCCTCAGGACAAACTTTTTGTTTCTCGCTGTTGTGTGAACCTAACACTACCACAGGGGTAAAACCTACACTCAACCACTGTTCTAGTTGATAAGTTAATAATGTTTTACCTTCACCCCAAGGAAGTGAAGTTTTACAAGTACCCATACGAGTAGATGCACCTGCTGCCAGAACAATAGCAAAGTGTGACATTACCCTATTTTTGGGATAAAAACTTAAAATACCATAAGCAGTCACCATAGTAAAGTCATCTGTATTAGGTAAGATTCTACAGAGTTGATTTTTCTAACCAGGGTTGTATATACAGGATTTTTCAAGTAAGCATTATAGAATTTAACTACTGAAATTTTGGATAAATAATATTATTTAAACAAATAAACTCTATCTAAAGATATCAATTATTCTGACAAAAGATAGTCGTCAACAAGACATATAGCGTGAGAAAAGACTTATAATCACGTGGGTTGCCCAATTATAAAGGAGGCAAGTTTTATCAAATAACTATTGGGATGGCTAGAGAATTTTAAAAGTTGAATCAGAGAATAGATGCAATTATTGCTGAGATTGAGGAAGTGCTAATCAATAGCATACTCTAAACGAAATTTATCAATTAAAAGACAATAAAAACTCATGTCGGCTGACAAATTATGAAGTCATAGCTTTTGACTGGCTGATACAATTGCAACTAGCCTGTCTCTGGCCTGACTCCAGAAAAAAGTACTGGTACTAGTAAAAATAATGACGCGATCTCCAAATTCAGGAAACAATCAGGAACCATCTAATCGTCGTCTATGGCTCCTGCTTTTAGGACGTACCAGTTTGGCTCTAGGTGGGGTTTTGCTGGTTGGAATTGCAGTTGGTGCTTGGTGGGCTAGAAGTTATGTATATAAAGATTTAGCGCCATTAGTGGAGCAAAATCTTGAGCAATTGCTTGGACGTTCGGTAAAAGTTGGGAACGTTGAACGTTTTTCGCTTTCTAGTCTGAGATTTAGCTCTCTATCAATACCAGCAACTCCCACCGACCCAGATCAGGTGGTAGCAAAAGCTTTGGAGGTGCAGTTCTCGCCGTTGCAACTTATCCTCACCCGAAAACTAGTATTAAATGTCACATTAATTCAACCGAATGTCTACATTCAACAGGATAAGGATGGTCGTTGGGTGACAGCCCAAGTTAAGGCTGGCGAGGGAGAAGGTTTTATTCAAACTGAGTTGCAGACACTTCAAATTCAAGATGGCGATGTAGAGTTGATGCCATTTGCTGCGCCAACTAGACCGAAAGGCTCAGTCATATTAGATCAATTTGGTGGTGTTGCGCGATTTTCAGATCAAAATCAAAGGATTGGTTATGACCTCAATGGTCAACTCACTAGGGGAGGCGCTGTTAAAATTGTTGGCGAAACACAACTCAAAGCTCAACAAACTAGCCTTAAGCTCTCAGCACAAAATTTACAAGCATCTGATATTAGTAGATTAATTGAGTTGCCAATTGCCTTGCAAGCAGGGTATTTAAATGCTGACTTAGGGGTTCAGATTCCACCCAAACTCTCAGACATAGCCGTAACGGGAACGGCTACTGCTAATCAAGTAACTGCCAAAATTCCAAATATTCCGCAGCCGATTTCTAATTTTAATGGGAGATTTATCTTTCAAGGTCAGACGGTTGCTTTAGAGAATTTGAATACGAATTTTGGTCAAGTTCCCATTCTGGCAAATGGCACAATTAATACCCAAACAGGTTTTAATGTTTTAGCTCAGATAAAACCAGTTAATGCAAAAAATATCTTAAACACGCTGAATGTAAATTCGCCAGTCGCAGCTAATGGCGAAATTCAAGCAAATATTCAGGTACTAGGCCCACTTCAGAAACCAGTCCTTAGCGGTACAGTCAGCAACACAAAACCTATTCAAGTTGACCGCCTTCAATTTAAAACTATTAACACTGATTTCCGCTTGAATGTATCTGAAACTGCATCTCAACTTACCGTATCCAATCTGAATTTAGTCCCCGCAGCAGGTGGTCAAATTACAGGCGGCGGTCAAGTTAATGTGGGAGCCAAAGACAACGTTATATTTAATGCTCAAGTCGATGGTGTATCAGGGGATATACTAGCACGTGACTACGGTGTTACTCTTCCGATCGCAGTTGGAAATGTTTCGGCAAAAGCACAAATTACTGGTTCACTTAGCAAACAGCCCTTGAACCTTGATATTACTAGTGTTCAAGTAACGCCGCCAGCCGGAGGGCAAATCACAGCCAATGGTCAAATTCAACTGGCTCCCCAAGGTCAGGTAGGTGTAAATATTCAAGCTCAAGGTTTACCAGGAAATGCGATCGCTCAAGGTTACGGTATCTCAACTCCAATTAATATTGGTGGTATATCTGCGAACGCTAAAGTTTCTGGTTCTCTGGGCAAACCCTTAAATGTCAATATTGCTCGCGTTCAAGCAAGTCCAGAGGTTGGAGGGCAAGTAACAGCTAGCGGTCAACTTCAGCTTGCACCTCAAGGTAGGGTGGCGTTGAATGTTCAAGCACAAAATTTACCAGGAGATGCGATCGCCAGAGCATACAATTCTTCGCCCGGCATCACCATTGGCAATGTATCCGCAAATACCAATATTTCCGGCACTTTGAACAATCTGCAAGCAGTAGCGCGGGTGCAAGCGCCTACCGCTACCTATCCCACTACCGGACGAGTTGTTGTTGCTCAACAGGGAGAAAATATTCTTTTGCCAGATGCGGTTTTGAATGTCGCAGGCGGGACAGTCAGAGCTAGAGGTCAACTGGCACAACAACGCTGGCAAGGGGTTGTCAACACTTCTCAAATTCAACTCAACCGTTTCTCACCACAACTGCGAGGACGGCTTAATAGTAATATTCAGTTAGCAGGCACAACAGAATCTTTCCAGCTTGCAGATATTCGCGCCGCCGGACAAATCCGTCTTTCCCAAGGGGTAGCGCTGCTGGCAAAACCGCTCACTGCTCAATTTCAGTGGAATGGACAGCAGATTATAGTTGAAAACGCAAGTACCTCAGGATTGAGTGCTAATGGTGCGATCGCAATTCAGACTCCACCAACTGGCGCACCGGAAATTGCGGGATTTAATTTAAATGTACTGGCGCAGAATTTCAACTTACAAAATACTGGTTTTCAAGTTCCTGGTGATGTAGCGCTAGTGGGGCTACTAGATTTTAAGGGACAAGTTATAGGTACTCCAGATGTTCCGCAAGCTAATGGTAATATCCGGCTGCGGAATTTCCAGGTTAGTAACTTGGCGTTTGACCCACTTTTAACCGGAAACGTAAACTTTCAAGGGGGGCAAGGGGCAAATCTGCGATTAGCTGGGAAGCAAGATAGGATTGCACTTAACTTAGGCGCAGATTATCGTCCGACTTCATTTTTAGTCAAGCGGGATGAGGCAGTTACCACAGGTAGAACTGAGGGAGATAACTTGCTCATCAACGCTCAACAGTTTCCTATAGCTTTAGTTGGGGGCTTTTTACCAAACAATCAATTGCAACCACTGGCGGGGCAACTATCAGGAAATTTAGTTGTTAATCTAAATAATTATGCCATTGCCGGAGACGTTGCGATCGCACAGCCTCGTGTTGCCAGAGTAGCAGCAGATGAATTTCGCGGCAGCATCAATTATGCTGATGGTACTGCTAGCTTGGCTAATGGTCAATTGCGGATTGGAGATAGCAACATCGCCCTGAGTGGAAATGTGCAACCAGGGAATGACCCGCAATTTCAATTCCAGGCTAATTTTGGTGAAACCAGAATCGAGAGACTTTTACAAGCGTTTAATATCTTCGACCTTCAAGACCTTGGTAGCGGGTTGCAGTCTCCGACGTTAGCTGGAGCAGAAGTACTTCAAACTGAGTCTGTTAGTTTACCCGATGCAGATTTGCTCACACAGTTAGCATATTTCTCAAAAATTGCAACATTGATAGCACAACAACAGCAAGAAGAGAGAAAAGAAACTCCATCTTTGCCCACCCTTGCAGAATTAACGGGTGCTTTGAGCGGAGCAATTACAGCCAATGGCTCGTTAAAATCCGGGTTGAACGTCGGCTTTAATTTTCAAGGTGCGAACTGGCAATGGGGTGAATATTCTATCAATCAAGTAGTTGCTCAAGGCACTTTTGCCGATGGTATTGTCACACTTTCGCCCTTGAGTGTTGGAATCAATCAAGGACTAGTGGCGTTTTCAGGACAGTTAGGAACTGAGCAACTATCTGGAAACCTGAATGTAACAAGTTTACCTCTATCACTTTTAGAGCCTTTCATCGAACAATACCCCATAGATATCACTGGTAATGTAAATGCTGATGCCACATTAGGAGGTAGTTTACAAGACCCTAGTGTTAAAGGCGAAGTGACATTAGCGAATGCGACTCTTAACCAGCAACCTGTACAAACAGGACAAGTGAACTTTGATTACAACAATGCTCGTTTGAATTTTGACAGTACCTTACTAGTGACAGGAACGCAGCCAGTTGCCATTACAGGTAGCATACCTGCTCCGTTGCCTTTTGCCGAAATGCAACCGGATAGTAATCAAATCAGCATCAACGCCAGCGTGAACAATGAAGGATTGGCACTGTTAAATCTGTTTACCAACAATCAAGTCGCTTGGGTAGACGGTCAAGGACAAGTAGATTTAAATGTTCAAGGTACTTTAGACGAACCAATTATTAACGGCAATGCCACACTTAATAATGCAACTTTTCGCGCTGAAGCCTTATCTGAACCCCTAACGAATGTCACAGGAACAGCGCAGTTTAATGGCAATACTGTGAATGTTGAAAGCATCCAAGGTACTTACAATGAAGGGCAAGTAGCTGTATCAGGCATCCTGCCGATTTTTGATTCTCAGCCAGCCGCAGCAAATCCCCTGACAGTATCAATAGCAGACAAACTCAATTTTGAAATTGCAGGACTGTATGAAGGCGGTGTCGGCGGCGATATCATAATTCGCGGAACAGCGTTAAAACCTGTAATTGGTGGAGAGATTCAACTGAGTGATGGTCAGGTGATTATTGGAAACTCGGCTACTGCTGATAAAAAAGCAGCAGCGACAGCAGAGGCGAATGCTAACGTCATAAATAGAGAAGAGATTAACGCTAACGTCAAACCGACACCAGAGAATAGCGCTGACCCAGTAGCTACACCAGAGAGTAGCACTAGCGCAGTAACTCCACCCAATTTACCTGTAGAGTTTGCAGATTTAAAGTTGATTTTAGACGATGATGTTCGTGTTACCAGTCAGTCCCTACTTGACTTTGTACCAGGAGGAGCCGCCTTTAGTCAGCCCATATTAAGCTTTGATGCAACAGGTGATTTGACCATTAATGGTACATTAGCCAAGCCGCTTCCTGAAGGAGTGATTCGTTTGACAGGAGGACGACTGAGCTTATTTTCTACTGAGTTCACCTTAGCACGGGGCTACGAACACACTGCGCGGTTTATTCCTAGTCAAGGACTTGACCCAAATCTGGATGTTCGACTAATCGCAATTGTCCCTGAAGCATCGGCAAGGAACAGTCGAATTTTGGAATCACCATTATCTGCTGAAATCAGCGATGTTTCTGTAAACAGCTTTGGGACTTTACGTAGCGTTCGCGTTCAAGCCAGGGTGAACGGGCCAGCTAGTGAATTGGGCGACAATCTAGAACTGACGAGTGAACCCAACCGTAGTCGGGGAGAAATAGTTGCTCTGCTGGGTGGCTCAATTCTGAATTCTTTCGGTCAAACAGATGCCACCCAAGGGCTGACTAATTTCGCTAGTTCTAGCATTTTAGGTGGTTTACAAGGAACTATCACTGCGATCGGGCAAGCTGTTGGTTTCAGTGAGTTTCGGATATTTCCGACTCCATCTACCAATGAAGCATCGAGAGCTTCAATTCTTAATTTATCAGCAGAAGGTGTGTTTGATGTCAATAGAAACGTGTCTGTTTCTTTATCACGCGCTCTTTCTAGTAATGACTCTTTCCTTTACAACGTCCTCTATCGAGTCAATGACGAAATTCTCATGCGAGGCTCAAGTAATTTGGGGGATGAAAATCGATTTTTAGTTGAGTATGAAACCCGATTTTAGATCAATACAGTACACCCGTAGGGTCACGGCATGCCGTGCCCTTACACCTTGCTGAATAGGTATTCTAGCCTGCAAACTCAGTGATAGTTATGAGATAAACACTATTTTTTTATGTAAATTTCTGGTAACTGCCACCAAGGAACATGGGGATATTCGTGATGTTCTTCATGGTAGCCGAAATGATAGCACGTGATAAATGACCACCAAATTGGACGGCTAATTGTTTGCGAACAATGAGGCTGAACATAACCCCCTATTGGTTCACTATGAGGTAAAAAAGTCCCAAAATAAAATAATTGTAATGAACTTAAAAGCGAGGGGAACACCCAAAAGTAATTTAGATTATCACTTGGTATATGAAGTATGTAATTAGCAAAGTTATAAATAATAGTCAACGCAATTATTTGTCCCCAACTCCAGTAACCCTTCATAAAATGAAAATACCACGCAAAGAAATTTTTGTGTTTCCCATTATGAAAATCTGGGTCTATTTGACTTGCTGGATTGTGGTGATGTACCCAATGTTTTTTCAATAATTTTTTATAGGGCAAAAGACCATAAATAGATAGGGTTAATGTCCCAATAAGATGATTAATCTTAGTATTCTGGGGAAATACTACTCCATGCATAGCATCATGAGATGTAATAAATAATCCCGTATATAAAAATGTTTGCCATAGTAGAACAGGCAATAACACCCACAATTTTAACTGGGAGATGTCAAGGGAAAGTAATAAACTCAGGCTAATGGCCCATGCGCTAACAATGACAATAGCAATGAAAAGTCCCTTAAACTGAGATTTACTTTTCACTACTGGGGTCAGTTTTGTTTGATGACTGGGTGGTTGTTCTAACTCGATCACACTTTTACTCCGCCTAGCATTCAAATGAAAATTCCAAAAATATAGTGATTACAAAAACAACTAACTACTAGCCGGGAAACTGTGTTAGTGGTCAATCTTTTACACTGGACAATGCCAATGCTCAAAAATGTGTAGAAATATTAAGATACTTTAACTAGTATTACACACGCAGCTGCTATTCTAAAAACTGTTTTCGGTTGAAAGGTTGGGTGATACAAGTGAGGACACTGGTTAAATTGGTATTTAGTATAATCAGTGCCTTCTGTTTGATACTTGGGATACAATCTAAGGCTGCAAGAAAGATGCTCAATAATTAGCGGGGAGTTTAGGAAATGAGGTGAAGTACGTCCCGCACTACGCTGTAACCATTGAGATCCCAAAGTAAGTAAGCAAGAAAACCGATCATAGCCAAGCGACCGTTCCAAAGTTCAGACTGAGGAGTTAGCCCAAGTTCAGCAGCATTGCGGTCTTTGCCATTGTATGCAGTTTCAGTTTTATCACTAGGATAAAGTGCCATTGTTAAGTTTCCTTAAGAAGTTAAGTACATTGTTCATATTACTTAAAATACCCATTTAGCGCTATCTGTCTCTAGTTCCAAAGTAGAAGCAACTCTAAAGAATGAGATTTTAAGGTGGTTTAGGAAATACTTATCTAACAAAAGTTCAATAATAGCTAGCCTATAGAGGAGAGATATTTTTACCAAATCTCTGCGAATGAAAACCTGTAATATTACTAAAAAAGGATTTTGGATATGATAAAAAATCTAACGAAAGTTAGAAGGTTTCTGGAGTATTATTGTCCAAAATAAAAAAGAGCAAATAATATTTTCAAACTTATATATAGTATGGCTCCTACAGTACTTATTACAGGCGCTTCTGAAGGTATTGGTAAAGCGACAGCTATTTTATTTTCTCGGCAAGGATATGACCTTGTAATTGCAGCTCGTCATGCTAACCGCTTAGAAGCCTTAGCGCAGGAGTTGCAAAGCATTGGTTGTGCAGCACCATTAACGGTTACTTGCGATGTCACTGACCCATCTCAGGTAAACACATTAGTGCAAAAGGCATTAGAAAATTATGGTTATATCGATGTGCTAATAAACAATGCGGGCATCTTTGCATCGGGGCCCGTAGAGCAGTTTTCTCTGAGTGATTGGCATCAAATTATAGACACTAATTTATGGGGATATATCCACACAATTAATGCCCTTCTACCTCATTTCCTCCAGCGGGGAAGTGGAACTATAGTTAATTTAAGTTCCATCGGCGGTAAGGTGCCAACTGCTTACTTGGTTCCCTACTGTACTAGTAAGTTTGGCGTGACAGGTTTGACGGAAGCTCTACAAGCAGAACTACAACCAAAAGGGATTCATGTTTGTGGGATTTATCCGAATTTAATTAAGAGTACTTTAATGGAACGGGCAGTTTTTCGGGGCAAAGATGAGCAAGATGCTCAAGCTCGTCGTGGACAGCTTGAGAATGTGCTGAAAAATCCGGTGGTGGAGAAGCCTGAAGATGTGGCAAATGCTATCTGGGATGCAGTCAAGAATAAGAAGTCAGAAGTGATGGTTGGTTCGGCGAATTTCTCGCAAGCTTTGTATCGCTTGTTTCCTGGTTTGATAAAGTGGGTTTCGCGGCAAGGGTTGAAAAATCAGGATAGTTAATTTTTGCTCCCAGTACATTCTGCTATTGTGATTCACATTCTCGTTTCGTTACATAGTGGCGATACCGAAACATAGCCTCTAGTTGCGCTTGCACTAACCAACCACTGACAAATTCAACTGTTCCTCCGCCAGGCATGGAGAAGGAGATTGCATCAGTTAGCCTAGTTTTGCCAGCTTCCGGTTCAAATTCATGTCGATGTACCCAAGACTCAAAGGGGCCAGATATCTGTTCGTCGGTAAACAGGCGATATTTTTCACATTCAGTATGACGCGCTAACCAAGTTAAGGGTAATGGGCCGAGAAACAGGCGAAATTCTGTGATAGCGCCCACGTTCAGCCCTCCCTCACGACGAACCACTTGGACTGGCTGCCAAGGTGGATTCAGGAGTTGCAAAATATCTGGCCTTTCATGAAATTTCCAAACTACTTCTGGCGACGCATTTATTACTGAAGAATGTTTAAAGTGCAGCATGGAAAGAAAAACCTAAAATTCAACTTTCGGATTCGGTATCAATCTCGATATCTAGGGTATCTTCATCAACCCGCACATACAAAATATTTGGGTTACAGCAAACTTGACAATCTTCTACATAAGATTGCTGTCCTCCAGCACTCAAATCAATAAAAGTTAAGTTCGGTTCGCCGCAATAGGCGCAGTAATACTCAGCTGTGTTTTGCATCAAGTTTTCAGCTATGAATTCAATGGCTGTAATTCTTTTGGAGTTGGGTTGATATAACTCTGAGCATCAGCCAAATGCTTTAGTAGTGTAGACTGTGGCAGAGGCCCTTGCAAGTGGCTCCAAGGTAAAACTTGCTCTGTTGACCACTGGGCGTGGACGTAGAAATCTAAATCGGGAATTTGTCCTTTGAGTTGTTTGAAAGCACGTTTGTAGCTACCCAAGGAATCGCCAAAGTCACGAGTAAGTTGGAGGAGTTGGGAGAGCCTGCGATCGCCTCTCGACAATAAAGCTTGTATAATCGACCAGTTATAGCTTTCTGGGCGAAACTCTATCCCCTGTGGTTTTAGCTGTTTTTGCAAAAACTGCAACCGCTTTTCTGCTTGACGATTCACCCCAAACCATTGAAATGGTGTGTGTGCTTTCGGTACAAAGGTGCTGCATCCGTATGTTAACCGCAATCCCGGCGCAGCTTTTTTGATATTACGCATCATTGTCACGGTTTGCTCTAAATCTTCTGGTTCCTCACCGGGAATTCCTGCCATTCCGTAGAGTTTCAAGCTTTTTAATCCGCCAGCTTTGGCATTTACCGCCGCTTGGATAATTTCGTCGTTATGCAGCTTTTTGTTAATGATTTGGCGGATTTTTTCGGAACCACTCTCTACAGCAATGGTAAGCGATCGCGTGTCTCGTTTCGTCAAAGTTTCTGCTAACTGGACTGTTACGGTATTGGTTCGCACTGAGGCAATACTGAGACGGACATCATCGTATTTTGGCTGACTAATATAATCCAGTAAAGTCTCAAATTCTGGATGCTGAGTTACAGAAGCGCCCAATAATCCTAGGCGATTTGTAACTTCTAAACCTTTTTCAATGGCTGGAATTAATGAACTTTCAAGACTGGCTGTCCTAAAAGGCAGTGTGAGATAACTCGCCAAACAGAAGCGGCACATTTCTGGACAACTTCTCACCACTTCCACCATGTAAATATTTTCCCATGCAGCTTTTTCGGTGACTACAGTCGATGCTGATAGAGTATTTCCCCGATAAGTTTGCTTTTGTACCACTGCGGGAATTTCGGGGGAAATTGGTTCAATTGACTTTACTGCACCATCTATGCTGTGATATTCCACCTCATACAAACTAGGAATATAAATTCCTGGGACTTGTGCAAGTCTTTTTAGTTGAGTTTGTCTAGAAGCATTTCTTATTTCTTTGTACGCCTCAATGAAATTTCCCAGTAGGTTTTCGCCATCCCCCAGTAAAACGGCATCAAAAAAATCTGCAAAAGGTTCGGGGTTAGCAGTGAGAACTGGGCCACCACCAAAAATTATCGGATGAGAATCATCACGAGAGGTTGCCAGAATCGGAATATCCAAAGATTCCAGCAAATTTAGAATATTCACATAATCCAGTTCCCAGGAAATCGAAAATCCCACAATTTCCGGTGTTCTGGGGAGTTGTTCGTGAGTATCTGTAAACAGGCGACTCACCTGCACATCATCACGCATTGCCAAGGTTGCCCACACCACCTGATAGCCGAGGCTAGTGATACCTACACTATATTCATTAGGAAAGGCAAAAATGATGGGAATAGCGTCGGTGTTTGGGTTAGCGGGCGTGAAAAGGAGGCGTTCAGAGGTAAATACAGATGATGTCACAGGTGTTTTTTAGGGGTGTTTGAATAATACAGTTTCATAGAATTCGCGCCTACACAGGCAAAAACCAATTTTCTTTCTTTTCTCTACGAGAGGCTACGCCAACGTGGGTTTCATTTTAGCCCGCCCAGGCTGACGAGAGTTTGTGTAGCCGCGATTTCTAGTCACCAAGGCTTCTTTATCTATATTTAATTTTAAGCCATAGAATTATCAAGTTAAAAAACAATGTCACGCTATTAGCAAGAATAATTGGCAAGGCTTGGAGATAAATTCCGTAGATTAACCACAAAAAAAGACCGCTCATAAATGTAATCAGCATGACGAAAGAAACATCTTTTGCTGATTTAGTTTGCCAAGTTTGAAACATCTGTGGCAAGAAGGCGATTGTTGTAAGTGTAGCAGCAGCTAATCCTAGAATTGTCAGAAAATCCATTGCGATGCAACCATATCAATTCATTTGTAGTGTAACGCCTTAGTAAGACTTGCATTACATAAAAATAGGATTGACATATTATGTTTTAACGGCATTTTATTTTTTTAGGAAATCCTTGTTTTTTACTGCACGCAGTAAAAAACAAGGATCATGCTAATAACTTTTGTCCACTCTCACAAGTTACTATTAGGACTTACGCAATAACTCTCTCAAACTCTTATTCCTTTGTGTCCTTTGCGTCCTTTGCGGTTCGTGTTTTCATTATTTTGCGTAAGTCCTGACTATGTTTTGCTCTTTTCTAATTGTCGCCGTCGGCTTAAGTGGGATTAGTAAAAATAGTGATTTTAGAAGTAAATAGCCCTAGTATTAGTTATAATATATCTAGAATTTCTGCTACAAGTTTTCTGACATGAGGTTCTTTTAAAACCGTTTCATGTTCACCACTTACGCAACAAACGCATACTCGCTCTTTGGTTAATTGTCCCCAAGCCACAGTAGGGTCATCTGGAAAATTTTCTGATAATGATGAAGTATTGAATAGTGATATGCCAGCTTTAATGGGTTGTGGTTGATAACGCAGACTTGCCTGCAAATTAGCTTTGTAAACATTGAGTAAGCCGAAAATTATACTGCGTCCTGAATCAGGAGGAATGAGTTCGTGGTGGTGCAACAGTTGCAGCACATAATCAAATTGAGCCGCTTTATCTAGAGTCGAAAGTTCGTCATAATTAACACTTACAGTTGTATTAAAATGCAGTCCTATTTGCTCAACAATAAAGCAAAGAATAGCAGCCTCATCTTCAAGAGAAGCCTCAATTTCAGGAGTAGATAATGGTGGATGAGTATCGATAATTAACAGATGCTCAATCTGTTCTCCCCCAGATTCCAATTGGGAAGCCATTTCAAAAGCAATGAGTCCTCCCAAAGAGTGACCACCTAGCAAATAAGGCCCACAAGGCAGAATTTCTCGAATTGCCTTTAGGTAACTAGCAGCCATTGCTTCGATAGTATCTAAAGGTGGTTGTTTTCCATCTAAACCTTTTGCCTGAAGTGCATAAACTGGACGTTCTTGACCCAAAGCTTGAGCAAGTACAGAGTAGGAAAGAGCATAACCGCCTGCTTGATGTACAAAAAATAAAGGGGGTAAATCACCCTTAGTTTGTAAAGGAACTAGAACATCTAAATCACTGCTTGACCGGTCTTGTTCTAGCAAAGCTGCCATCTTCTCTATCGTACCTTCCCGGAATAAAGTAACAACAGGTAGATTGCATCCTAAACGTTGTTCAATTGTTACTATTAACCGAATAGCTAAGAGCGAATGACCACCCAAATCAAAGAAGTTTTCAGTAACACCAATAGGGCTAACTTGCAGTATTTCTTGCCAAATTTGGACTAATTTATGCTCTAACGCCGTCCGAGGGGGAATTTGTTGGCTGGAGTCGATATTCCTTTCAAAATTAAGTGCAGATAGTGCCTTTCTGTCAACTTTGCTATTAGGTGTTAAAGGTAGAGAATCTAATATGACAAAGTGTGCTGGCACCATGTATTCAGGCAGTTTTTCTTTTAGGAAAGTACGTAGCTGATTTACAGAGGTAAGTTGCTCAATTGAGGAGACAATGTATGCAACTAGGCATTGACTTCCTACTGAATCTGCACAAGTAATCACCACCGTATTGAGGACATCTGGATGCTGATTTAATACTGCTTCAATTTCTCCTAATTCGATGCGTAAGCCACGAATTTTTACCTGGTTATCAATACGCCCCAAAAATTCAATATTGCCATCAGGGAGATAACGAGCTAAGTCACCTGTTTTATAGAGACGTTCTGATTTTGAATTATTAAAAGGATTGGGAATAAATTTCTCGGCGGTTAACTCTAAACGGTTTAAATAACCCCGCGCCAGCCCAGCGCCGCCAATGTGCAGTTCACCAGGAACACCAATAGGAACGGGTTGTAAATTCTGATCAAGAATATAAATTTGATTGTTAGAAATTGGGCGACCAATTGGAACAATTTTTTGATTAATTCCAGGCTGACAAGTTGAGAAGGTTGTATTGATACAAACTTCAGTTGGGCCATAGAGATTGTGAAAATTCACATTTAGTTTACTAAACAAACCTTCTTGCAGAGAAACTGGTAAAGTTTCGCCCCCACAGAAGACGTTTTTTAGAGAATTACAAGTTTCAATTCCTCCTTGTTCTAAGATCATTTGTAGTAACGATGGAACAAATTGAACAAAAGTAATTTTCTGTTCGTTAATGATTTTAATTAGATAAGCACTATCCTGATGACCTCCTGGACGAGCTATAACCAACTGTGCGCCTACTAACAATGGTGCGTATAATTCCCAGACAGAAGGATCGAAACTTAAGGGAGTTTTCTGGAGCAGTTTGTCTGCTTCCGTCATGGGAAATGTTGTTTGTATCCAGAACATATGATTGCAAATAGCGCGGTGAGAGATCATTACTCCCTTGGGCTTACCTGTGGAACCAGATGTGTAAATGGTATAGGCTAAGTTTTCTGCTACTACTTCATTAACTGGGTTTTCTGCACTTTGTTGGGTAATGATTTCCCAGTCAGTATCTAAACAAATAAGCTGTATATTGTCTTGAACACCAACTTTTTCCAGTAGTTTTTGTTGAGTTAATAAGACTGGTGTCTGAGCATCTTCTAGGATGAAATTTATCCGCTCTTGGGGATAAGCTGAATCGATGGGGACATAAGCTCCACCAGCTTTAAGAATACCCAACAACGCAATTACCATTTCTAGCGATCGCTCAACGCAAATACCAACCAGTACATCTGATTTTACCCCTACTGAATGTAGATAATGCGCCAATTTATTCGCCCGTCTATTCAACTCCCCGTAAGTCATATTTTCGTTTTCAAACACCACAGCTATTGCATCTGGTGTCTTCTCTACCTGCAATTCAAATAATTGGTGAAGGCACTTATCTTGGGGATACTCAACTTGAGTCTGATTCCAATTTACCAATAATTGATTTTGCTCAGTTGCTGTTAGTAGAGATAACTCTGTAATTCGCTGTTTGGGATTAGCAACAATACTTTCTAGCAAGGTTTGAAAATGACCCACCATCCGGTTAATTGTTGTTACATCAAATAAATCGGTTCTATATTCCCATGTTCCCTGAATTCCTGCTTCTGTCTCTATCATTAATAGAGTTAAATCAAACTTAGCGGTCACCTGTTCCAATTCCAAGGGAATAAGGCTCAAATTAGGTAGTTCCAAGTTGCCCATCGGGGCATTTTGTAACACAAACATTACCTGGAATAAGGGATGATGACTGAGATTTCTTTCTGGATGTAGTTCTTCAACAATCTTTTCTAAGGGTACATCCTGATGGGCATAAGCTTGCAGCGTTTCTTCTTTGATTCGTAACAGTAATGTATTAAAATCAGGATTGCCAGTTAAATCGGTTCTGATAACTAAAGTATTGACAAAAAAACCAATTAGTTCTTCAATTTGTTTACGATTTCGGTTAGCAATGGGCGTACCAATTAATAAATCCTGCTGTCCCGAATAACGCATTAACAGGGTGCTAAATACCCCTAACAATCCCATGAACAGGGTAGCACTTTGAGATTCGCATAACTTCTGCAAGCGATCGCTCACTTCTGTGTTAATCGTAAAGGATACAGTAGCGCCTTGATAACGTGCGATCGCAGGACGAGGAAAATCAGTCGGTAGCTCTAAAGTTTCGATTTTTCCACCAAGTTTTGCTTTCCAATAAGCCAGTTGTGCAGGTAGTTGGGTTTGCTCAAAAGTTGTTCGTTGCCAATTGGCAAATTCCCCATATTGTAGAGATAAAGGTGATAAAGGCGATGCATCACCCTGGCAAAATGCTGCATAAGATAAGGATAATTCCTTAATCATTAAACCCAATGACCAACCATCAGAAATAATATGGTGTATTACCAAGACAAAAACATGAGCGTCCTCATTTAACTGATAGAGATGGACGCGCAATAAAGGCAGTGTACGAAGATTGAAGGGAGAAATAATTGCTTCTCTAATTAATTTTTTAACTGCTTCTTCCTGCTTTTCTGGCTCTAAATGACCCAGATTTATCAGCGTCAATGGCACTTCATCAGATTCATGAATAACTTGTACAGCAACTCCGTCCTTAGTCTCAAAAGTTGTGCGTAATGCTTCATGACGTTGAATTATTTCTTGTAAACTGCGGTGTAACGCCTCTTGATTTAAATCTCCATCCAAACGAAAAGCGATCGCAATATTGTAAGCAGGATTATTCGGTTCCAACCAATCTAAAAACCAGAGTCGTGCTTGAGAAAAAGAAAGCGGTAAGTTTTCTCGGAGGGTAATTTGTGGAATAATATCTTGAAGGGTACTTGTAGAATCGCTCACCACAGCCAAGCGCTCAATTTCCTCAGCTAAACCTGCGATCGTTGAATGTTCAAAAACTTTTCTTAAGGGTAAGGCTAAATTAAATTCTTCACGAATCCGAGAAACTAACTTAGTTGCTAAAAGAGAATGTCCTCCTAAATGGAAGAAATCGTCTGTCACGCCGATGGTATCAATAGCTAGCACATCAAGCCAGAGGGTGCATAGTCTTGTTTGGGTAGGAGTTGTGGCTTGAACAAAAGCTTGTTTACTAAGCGCTAAATCTCGCTCTGGTGCAGGTAAAGCACGCCAATCCAGTTTACCGCTGGGAGTCATCGGGAAGCTTTCTAGAAGCACAAAGGAAGACGGACGCATATATTCTGGTAATTCTTCCCGTACCTGTTCTTTTAACTGGGAAATTAGCGTTTTTGCAAAACGTCCTTTGAGCGGATCAATCCAGTAAGAATTAGTAGCTTGAGTAGGGACTATACTAGTAATTGGCATTACTGGAGAGCGGCGTTTTCCATCTGTTGTTGGATAGAAGCAAACGTCAAAATAAATCGGACTCAAATCTGGAGAGTGGCTAATAGTTAATTGACAGCCTATCTCTTTAGCTAGAGTAGATAAAACTGCTGGATCAATTGCTTGGTCTAAGTTAATTTTATAGATGGATTCGCGTAACTCTCCAATTGTCTTTTCACCATCATTTCCTTCCATCCACTGTAAAACTGCTTCATCTTTAATTAAACGTGCATTGGGAATTCCACGCCAACCAATTGCACCTGATTTAATAATTTCCTGACGTAAATCGTCTAATTGCAAAGCTGTTTCCCAATTTTTCCAAATAGGTTCTATAACATCATTTGGTGAATCAGCTAATTTGTGTAAGACGACATCATAACGATATTTAGTCAGTTCGTTATGGCTATTTTCCTCTTTGAGGTTAACTTCTACTACCTCTAAATTGGGAAAAACTTTGGTCAGATTGACGAAGAAAGTTGGATCAAGTACTAATTCACTTTCTGTTTCCGCAACGCGTCGGACTTGGGTTTTAAAAGTTTCCTTATTTGTATTGTCATCAGCTTGAGAAAAAGCAACGCTGGTATGAAAATAATTTAAAAGCGGTAAATTCCGATTATCACCAATAAACAGACTTCCTCCCGGTGCTAATATTTCCAATGCGCCTGCAATTACCTGCTGTAAATACTCAATAGATGGGAAATATTGGGCGACAGAATTAATAATAATAGTATCGAACTCAGCATCAGGAATTTGGGAAAAATCAGTGGCTTCTCGCGTCAATAACTTTACATGATTCCACGAGCGATTTTGCATAATATTTGTCAATCGCTTAATTGCTTCCTGGGAAAAATCAGTTCCCCAATAGGATTTTACCTGAGTAGCGATATTCAATAAAATCATCCCCGTACCACAGCCAATTTCTAGAATCCTTTGGGGTTTGAGTGCTTGGATTCGCGCCAGGGTATTATTTAGCCATTGACGCATATCGGCGGCGGGAATGGGTTGATTATCATAACTACTATTCCAACCAGTGATGTTAAAGGCTTCGTTGGCTTCAGTTTCACTATGACGATAGGTTTCGTTAAAGGTATATTGCCATTCTTGAGTTTGTTCCTGCTTCAAAGTTTCATAGTCTGAAATTTGATCTTTGGGAACTATGTAAGCGGCTATTCTCACATCTTCTTTACTTTCTTCCCGAACAATTACTAAAGCATCGCGCACCCCTGAATGACGTTTGATAACTCCTTCAATTTCCCCCAATTCGATGCGAAAGCCACGAATTTTAACTTGATGGTCGTTACGTCCTATATATTCAATTTCGCCGTTATCAAGAAAACGAGCTAAATCACCAGTTTTGTAGAGGCGTTCTGGTTTTAAATTGTTAAACGGATTGGGAATCATCCGTTCTGCGGTTAATTGCGGACGGTTAAAATAACCGCGAGTTACACCCGCACCACCAATATACATTTCACCAACTACCCCAATGGGAATGGGTTGGCAGTGACGATCTAAAATATATAGAGAAAGGTCGGGAATCGGTTTACCAATTAAACTACCAAGACGTTGTTTTACATCCCTTAAGCGAATCGGACGGTAGGTAACGTGAACGGTGGTTTCCGTAATCCCGTACATATTTACTAGTAACGGAAGCTGATCATCATGGCGTTCAAACCAAGGTTCTAGACTTGCTAAATCGAGCGCTTCTCCACCAAAAATTACATAGCGTAATTCTAGTTCCCCTTCCCGACAAAGTATTTCTTCCGCTTGCATTAATTGTCTAAATGCTGAAGGAGTTTGGTTTAAAACTGTGACTTTAGCATCACAAAGCAAGTTATAAAATTCTTCGGGAGAACGACTTACTAAATAAGGTACAATTATTAAACGACCACCAAAGAAAAGAGCACCCCAAATTTCCCAAACGGAGAAATCAAAGGCGCAGGAATGAAAGAGTGTCCACACATCTTTGGCGTTAAAGTTGAACCATTTTTCAGTAGCCAACATTAAACGCACAACATGACGATGGGTGACAACGACTCCTTTGGGTTTTCCTGTGGAACCGGAGGTATAAATAATATAAGCTGCGTTATCTGGCTGAACTAAAACTTTTGGTTCTGTTGTTTGTAGTTTTGCTAGTTCAGCTTCGCAATTATCAATAAATATAACAGTAGCTTGGTGAGATGGAATTTGCTCTTTAAATTGGGTGTGGGTAAGCAAAACTGCAACTTGACTATCTTCAATCATATAAGCGATGCGATCGCTCGGATAATCGGGATCGAAGGGAACATAAACCCCACCCACTTTCAGAATCGCCAAAATAGAAGCGACCAAATCCAAGGAACGCGATAGCCACAGTCCTACTCGTGATTCTGGTTTGACACCAAGATTAATTAAATGATGTGCTAATTGGTTAGCGCGATGATTTAATTGTGCATAAGTAAGGGTTTCATTTTCAAATATTAACGCTGTTTGTTGGGGACGCAACTTTGCTTGTTGGCTAAATATTTCATGCAAACAAAATTGCACGGGAAAACTTTGGCGAGGTGTAGCTGGAATTAATTGAGATAATTCTTCAGTCAGCAGAAAAGGTAAGCGACTTACGGGTGTATCCGGTTGCGCTATTAAATTTTCTAGAAGTTGGCAAAAATGACGCGTAAATCTTTCTACAGTTTCTCTTTTGAATAAATCTACGTTGTAGGATAAAACTCCATTTAGCTGTTTTTCGCTTTCGGTAATGAATAACTCTAAATCAAAACGAGCCGCTTCTTGAGTTGCTAATATGGAAACTTCTAAATCACCTGTACTAAATTGCGGTTTGGGTGCATTTAATAAAGTAAAGGCAATTTGGAATAAGGGATTGCGGCTGGTATCCCGTTCAAGATGCAAGCGGTCTACTAAGGTTTCAAATGGTACTTCTGTATGTTCAAAAGCCTCTAGTATCGTTTCTCTAACTCTATTTAGCAGCTTGCGAAAACTAGGTTCGTCTGATAAATCGGTGCGAATCACCAACATATTGACGAAAAAACCAATGAGTTTTTCAGCATCGATTCCCGGACGATTGGCGATGGAAGTACCGACTGGTATATCCTCTTGTCCGGTGTAACGCGCTAAAAGAGTCTGGAAAGCACCCATCAGGGTCATAAATAAAGTGGTACCTTCTTTTTGGCTGAAGGTACGAATAGCATTTGTGAGGGAAATTGGTAGAGAAAATTTCACCAAATCTCCCCGAAATGATTGGAGGCGGGGTCTAGTAAAATCAATGGGAAATTGCAAAACTGGTAATTCTGCTAGTTGTTTCTCCCAATAAGCAAGACTATCTTGCAAAGCTAAATAGTTAAATTTTTCTTGTTGCCATAAGGCATAATCGGCGTATTGAATTTTTAAATCTGGGAGTGCTGTTTCATCTCCTTTAATAGCCAATTGGTAAAGAGCAGCAATTTCTTGTAAAAAAACGCCAATTGACCAAGCATCAGCAATGGTATGATGAAGAGTTAGGGTGAGTATGTATTGTTTTGATGCTAGCCGAAAAAGGCGCGATCGCACCAATGGCCCTGTTTCCAAATCAAAGGCATATTCAGCTTCAGAACGCCCTATTCTCAAGATTTGTTTTTTAGCATCTTTTGTGTTATCGCTCCAATCTTCTAATACAATTTCAGCTAAATAATCTGGGTGAATCTGTTGCCAAGGTTCCCCATCAATTGCTATAAATGTGGTTCGCAGGCTTTCATGTCGCTGCTGCAATTGTTTAAAAGCTTCCTGCAAAGCCTCTACCTGTAAATTCCCATGCAGACTGAATACAGAACAAATATTATAAGCAGAAGATGTAGGTTCTAATTCATAAAGAAACCACAACCGTCTTTGTTGAAAAGAAGCAGGTGCTTGGGTAAGACTGCGACGCGGAATCAAAAACTGGTCTTTTTCTAGTTCGATTCCTTCCTCTTCTAGAAGGAATTCTAAAAGTTCAATATCATTTATTTCTGAATTCATCATAATATATATAAATAAAATCAGTCTATTTTAAAGTGATGCCGGAAAAAATGACATAAAATACTTTTTCCCAGCTTCCAGATATAACCTTAATGCTGTACCAACTTGTCCACGTCGCATCAAGTCTGTTCCAGATTGCATCTCGAATAAAGGCATTAATCTTTTTTCATAAAACCACAGAACTTCAGCTACTTTGGCTTTTTGCTCTTGGGTCAACCATTTTCCATCTTTCCATTTGTTAGTAATTTTTTGAGCTTGAGCTTTAAAGTTAACTGTCCTATGTAGTTGATTAATACTATGTAAACGATATTGATGCAGTTTTTCGGCTACAAAATGAACTTCGCTGACTAAAGCAACTTGTAGCAAGAGGTCAAGTATATGTCCACCATTTCTCCCTAAATTTTCATCCCATCCCGATGTCTTTTCATATATACATCGACGAAAAACACAACGTCCGTCTAGTCCACCTCCTAAACCAGCCACAATAGCTGCCAAAGGTGTTTCAGGAGTATCATAGGGTAGGGTTTTTACGCCAAAGAAAGAGGGGACAAATCTTGGCCAAGAAACGGTGTTTATCAACTTACCATCTTCCTCAATATTAGAGAAATCGCAGTAAGCAGCACCAACATGAGGATATTGGTCAAGGTATTTAACCATAACCTCTAGCATTTGGGGTTCTAAGCAGTCATCCGCATCAAAAAATAATAAGTATTGCGATTCTAAAGAACAAGCTTTAAAACCATTGTTACGTGTTACACACGTCCCACTGTTGGACTGTTTGATCAACCTCATACGAGGTTCTATAGTCAGATAATCTGCTACAATTTCTTTAGATTTATCAGTACTACCATCATCTACAACCACATACTCCCAATCGGTGAAAGTTTGATTGCTCAAACTTTCTATTGCCTTACCGATAAATTTTTCTGCATTGTAGCAGGGTGTAACAATACTAACTTTCGCCATACAAAATTAGCTCCAGTAGTAAATTGCATCATGCTCTTTAGAGAACGAGAGAAATCCACCAATAGTTATTCTGGTGCGATCGCCAATTGTTGGGACGATACAGTGATAGAAGCGACCACCATCGAATAACATCATATCTCCAATATTCGGCTTAAAAGTCATGCTTCCATACTGCTGATCAAATACCTGATGTGATTGCTGGTATAAGCGAGAGCCATAGCCGTTCTTAGAGTTTGTGTCTTCAAAAACTAACTCCTCTCCGTCCCACTCTAGCCCATAGATAACTAGTTCTCCTCCAGCTTCCGGGAGAGCTACGGGAATGAAGAAACTGAGTTGGTCAGTGACATCCACCAGGGTTCTCAAATGCTCACTTTGAGGACTGTTCAAAAAATCGTTCCCCACATGGATAGGAAACTCATGATCTGTTGGTACCTTACGGATGGTAGCTGGAATGTAGCTTTGTCCTTGAGGGCCATTGGGTACTTGTACCGAAAGTCCCCCAGAAAGAGAGCGCAATACAGATTCCATTAGCGCCTCAAAGTCCAACTTCCCTTCAAACAATGTGCGGCACTTTTCCCGAAAAATGGCTGCATAATCAAAGTACTGTTGCAAGCCAGGGTCGGAGAAAACAATGTTTTCACCCAAAGTATAGGCTCCCTTGATCGCCTCGGCAAACTTAGAGTCTAAAATTCCACTCATCCCGCCTTCATTATTTTCTAGGCGACTGACGACTAACTCAACAGTCTCTTTAGGCAACACTTCGCGGATAATCATACCCTCAAAGCTGCGGTTAAACAGCATATCTTGCAAGGCGTTGGGATGTTTTTCTATCTCTGAGATATGAATGTCAATAAAGTTAAACAGGGGTTCTTTGGAAATGACTCTTTTAGGCATAGTATTTACTTAAAATTTCTGGGTTAAAAATCCTGAAACCTTTTCATCCGTTGCGTTCAAAGCAGACATAGATCGAGTGTTTATAGTCTGTAGTACTGGAAGTTCCAGCCCTTTGTACGTGTAGAATCACAATATTTTTGCAAAAATATTACCTCTCAAGACTTGTCCGGCAGCATCAGGGAGGCTGCCTTAATTGCAGAAGAAGATAAATTTTTTACATCATGGTGTTGACATCATCATATATTTCATATAATTATCTTCTTGTCAACCACACTTTGAGTAACGATAAGTTGTAGTTATAGCTTTTGTGAAATAATTATCAAAATAGAAACACTTTACCTAAAATGAGCTAAACATATTGATTTATGATGAGTCAAAAATAGTTAAATTTTATACTAATCAACTTCATACCAAGTTGAGCGTAAGTGTTTAATAATTAACTTGCTTGTATCTATCATGTAGGAACAAGACATTTTTCACTCCGTGTGTGCTTAGTAAATATTAACTTCGGCTAAAAGCGAATTATCTCAAAGCTTTTGCCCCTGAAAAGGTTAATTTATTTAAGGAATTATGACAGACACCGTGAATAAAATATTTCCATTATCAATCAATCAAAGAGAGATTTATATCGACCAAATGATGTGGTCGGAAGGTTCCCATCTGAATATCGGTGCAGTTGTCACGGTTCAGGGTGCTTTCGATATTGAAGTTTTCAATTATGCCATTAACAAAGTAATTCGCTGTCATCCAGGTTTGCGAACACGAATTTATGAATCTGAAGGTAAGCCTTTGCAGACAATTGCACCGCACCAAGATGCAAAGGTTACTTTAGTTGATTTTTCAAGTCATAATAATAGTGAAGAAGATGCCAAAGAGTATATAAATAGGCAATTTACCACGCCTTTTAGCTTTGGTGAAAATTCCTCACTGGTGGCTTTTGAACTAATTCGGATTAACAGTCAAAAACATATTATTTTTGCTAAATATCATCATGCTATCACTGATGGCTGGGGAACTTCTATTTTCTTTAGGGAAGTAATAAAGACTTACAATAAAATTATTAATAAAGGTACAGATAATCAAATAGAAAGAGATTGGTCTATAATTGAATATCTTCAGGAAGAATCAGAGTATTTAGAATCAAAGAGTTTTCAGCGCGATCGCGAATATTGGCAGCAGCGCTTAAAGCAGGTTTTACCTAAGATTTTTCCTCAAATTAAACCCCAAGAATTGATGGGGAACCGTCAATCTATTTATATTTCTCGTGAGCAATATAACCGGGTTAATACTCTTTGTCAAAATATTCAATCAAATGTCTTTCATTTGATTTTGAGTTTAGTTACAATTTATTTAACTAAAAGCTATACCAAAAGTGATTTAGTTGTTGGCTTATCTCTTTTAAATCGCAATAAAAAAAGTTTTAAAGATGCCATTGGCTTATTTGTCAGCACCATTCCATTCCGGGTGGAAATAAATGGCAATAAAACAGTCCATGAACTTCTAGATCAAATCCGCTATCTATTGCGGCAAGACTATCGCCATCAACGTTTTCCTTTGGGAGAGCTAAAGCGTATTTCTGGCTTACAACCAAGCAGCAAAGACCATTTATTTGAAGTTTATCTTTCCTACGAAAGGCACGATTACAACGAATGTTTTGCTGATAGTCAAACAAGTTGTGTTCCTCTCTACAGCCATCAACAAAAAGTTCCACTAATTATCTATGTGCGAGAGTATGAAGAACATAGTGATATCAAAATTGATTTTGATTACAATCTTTCCTATTTAGATTCTCAGATAGTAGAACAGATAGTTACAAACTTCCAAAATCTGTTTGAAGAAGCCGGAGAAAATTTAGAACAAACCATTTCTAGCCTGTCTATTGGATTACCGGAAATAAGCGTTTCACAGGATTTGGAAAACCTCTCTCCTACTAGAGGAGAGGTTTTGAATTTTCCCCCTTCCCTACAAGGGAAAGGGGTTAGAGGGTTAGGTTTCCCGTTAACCACAGAAACACTCGTTTCTGCTTTTTATAGCACCGCCAAGAAATATTCTGAAAATATCGCAGTTAAATTTAACAAAATCACCCTTACCTACGCCGAACTTAATGCAAAGGCAAATCACCTCGCTCATTATTTGCAAAGCCAAGGAGTTCGACCGGGAACACGAGTAGGATTATGTTTAGAACGTTCAGAAAACGTCATTATTGCCATACTAGGAATCCTGAAAGCTGGTGCAGCCTATGTTCCCCTCGATCCTAATTCTCCCTCTGCACGTCTGCAATTAATTCTGCAAGATAGTGGGATTATGGCACTCATTTCTGAAGACTCAGTTTTATCAGAATTGACTGACAAAGAAGTAGTAGCATTCACTCTCAAATCTATAGAAAAGGAACTTAGCAATCAACCAGATACATCACCACTAATTTACTTACAACCAGAATTTCCAGCTTATATAATTTACACTAGTGGTTCCACTGGCATACCCAAAGGTTGCGTTGTAACCCATGCTAACGCCATCCGGCTAATGCGTTCCACAGAAGCTTGGTTTGGTTTTAACGAACAAGATATTTGGACGCTGTTTCACTCCTTCGCCTTTGATTTTTCCGTTTGGGAATTATGGGGAGCTTTACTTTACGGGGGGAAAGTGATTATTGTTCCGTTCTGGTTAAGTAGATCCCCAGAATCATTCCGCGAATTTCTTACCACAGAACGGGTAACTGTCCTCAATCAAACTCCTTCCGCCTTCAACCAACTGATTCGCGCCGACGAAGCCAGTGTGGGAAAACTGGCGTTACGCTATGTTATCTTTGGCGGTGAAGCTTTGGACTTGCCAAGTTTGCGTCCCTGGCTAGAACGGTACGGGGATAAAAACCCGCGTTTAATTAATATGTACGGGATTACCGAAACCACCGTTCACGTTACCTATCGCCCTATTTCCCAGTCCGACCTTACCAAAAACCGTTCTAGTGTAATCGGTACAGAGATTCCCGACTTGCAGATATACCTGCTCGATGAAAAACTAGAACCCGTTGCTGATGGATTACCAGGAGAAATTTATGTAGCCGGTGCAGGGGTGACTGGCGGTTATTTAAATCGTCCCGCACTGACAGCAGAACGCTTTTTACCGAATCCTTTTGCAGAAGGACGAATTTACCGCAGTGGCGATTTAGCGCGGAGATTGCCTAACGGAGATTTAGAATATTTGGGAAGGATAGATAGACAAGTCAAAATTCGCGGTTTTCGGATTGAGTTGGGAGAAATCCAAACAGCGTTAACGTCCCATTTTCAAGTTCGTGAAGCTTTGATTTTGACTGATGAATGGGAAGAAGAAAATAGGCTGGTTGCTTATTATGTTCCAGGAGAATCCCATCCCAATATTAATGAACTGCGTCAGTATCTCAAAACCAAGCTGCCTGAGTATATGGTACCAGCAGCTTATGTGAGTTTAGAAACCTTTCCTTTGACTGTTAATGGTAAAATTGACACCCAAGCATTACCCGCGACCGATTGGAACCTTTTAAGGGTAGAAGAAGATTATGTAGCTCCCCGCAATGCTGATGAAGAAAGCTTCTGTGCAATTGTAGCCGCAGTTCTTGGTCTGGAAAAAGTCGGGATTGACGATAATTTCTTTGAAATTGGCGGAGATTCGATTCTGGCTTTGCAAGTTATCGCTAAAGCTAAAAAAGCAGGTTTTGCAATTTCCGCTAGAGAACTTTATGAATTTGCAACTGTGCGTCAGTTGGCTGTAAGAAAATCAGCGTTAACTACAACTGAGTTAGGTAAAACTACGGCTATTGACCTTTTGTCAGAAAGCGATCGCCAGCGCTTACCAAAAGATGCCGAAGATGCTTATCCCCTCTCTAGTTTACAGGGAGGAATGCTCTATCACAGTGAGATGCATCCTGACTCGGCAATTTTCCACCAAATTTTCACCTTTGATTTACGCCTCACCTATTCAGAAGCGGCTTGGAAAAATGCGATCGCTGATATTTGTCGCGCACATCCAGTATTGCGGACTTCTTTCCACTGGACAGTATACAGCACGCCGATTCAAATTGTTCACGCTCAAGTTGAATTACCTTTAACGGTTGTCGATTTGCGTAATTTGGGAGCGAATGCACCTCAGCAAGTCGCCAAATGGATTGAATCTGAAAAAACCCGCTCTTTTGATATTGCGAAACCTCCCTTATTCCGCTTCCAAATTCACCGACTCTCAGATGAAGAACTCAGCTTCAGCTTCAGTTTTCATCATGTCATTCTGGATGGTTGGAGTGTCGCAACATTGCTCACGCAATTGTTACAACGTTATGTTCAGTATTTAGAAACCGCAAACGTTCCAGCGTTGACAGTTCCAGAGATTGCTTACAGAGATTTTATCGCTCAAGAACAACAAGCGATCGCTGACAAGCAACTGCAAGAATTTTGGCAAAAACATCTCAGCAACTTGGAAGTGAGCACCCTCCCGCGTCTGAATGTAGAGCATTCAATGTCTCTAAAACGCCAACTCAAACGCTTATCAATCACCATTGACGAGCAGTTAGCTAATAGCCTCCGCAAACTTGCCAAAAATGCTGGAGTTCCTTTGAAAACAGCGCTTTTAGCCGTGCATCTGCGCGTTCTCTCCTTTTTAACTGGACAAAATCAAGTCGTGACTGGTAACGTCATCAATGGACGACCCGAAACCCTTGACAGTCAAAATCTGTTAGGTTTGTTCGTCAATACAGTACCGTTGAGGATGGAATTGACATCTGGTAGTTGGCTAGAGTTAATCCAAGCTGTTTTCCGGGCTGAACGGGACATTCTCCCTTATCGGAATTTCCCATTAGCTGAGATGCAACACCTGATTGATCAGCGTCCTTTATTTGAAGTGGGATTTAACTACGTCCATTTTCACGTATATGAAGGGCTGCTAAATCTACCCCAAGTTGAAGTTAAAAACGTTGATATTTTTGAAGAGACAGATTTTCCCTTCCTAGTAGAGTTTTGTCTGGTTCCAGGAAGTGCAGCCCTGCAATTGAATTTAATCTATGACGTGCAGCAGTTTGGCGATGCACAAGTTGAGCAATATGGCAAGTATTATCAAACTGCCCTGACTGAACTCGCCACTCAACCACAAACACCATATCACAAGCGATCGCTCCTCTCTTCTGAAGAACGCCAAAGCTTACTGCAAGCTTCCAATCTCGACTCAGCCAATTATCTATCTGACCAAACCCTGGTTTTTGCCTTTGCTCAAGCGGTTTCCCAATATGCAGACAAAACCGCCCTCTGTTTCCAAGAAACTACTCTCAGTTTTGCAGAATTAGATACTCGTTCCAATCGCCTTGCACATTACTTAAAAAGCAGAGGTGTTAGGACAGAAACCCTTGTGGGGCTTTGTTTAGAACGTTCTGAACATTTAGTAATAGCCATCCTGGCAATCCTCAAGGCTGGTGGCGCTTATGTTCCTGTTGATACTAGTTATCCAAGCGATCGCATAGAATTTCTCTTACAAGATAGTGGCATTTCTCTACTCATCACCCAGCGTTCAGTCGTTCCTCAAATTCCCGCAGGTGATACCGAAATTATCATTCTCGAAGAGATAATCACCCAACTAGAAAATCAAAGCTATGAGTCCTTAGCAGTCCAGATATTACCAGAGCATCCATCTTATATAATTTATACTAGTGGTTCTACGGGTAAACCAAAAGGCTGTATTGTTACTCATGCCAACGTTATTCGCCTGCTCAAAGCCACTCAATCCTGGTTTGAATTTAACAGCGCAGATGTTTGGACGTTGTTTCATTCCTACGCCTTCGACTTCTCCGTTTGGGAACTGTGGGGAGCCTTGCTGTATGGCGGTCAAGTAGTCGTAGTCCCCTATTGGACAAGTCGTTCGCCAAAGGACTTTTTCCAACTGCTTCAAAACCACAAAGTTACGGTATTAAATCAAACTCCATCAGCCTTCAAGCAATTGATCCAAGTAGCCACATCAGAGACACAAAAGCTAACTTTGCGTTACGTCATTTTCGGTGGAGAAGCCTTAGAACTACCAAGCCTACAACCTTGGTTTGAGTTATATGGCGACGAAAAACCGAGATTAATTAATATGTACGGTATTACCGAAACCACCGTTCACGTCACCTATAGACCGATTACCCAAGCAGATGTAAACGCCAATCGAGGTAGCGTTATTGGTCAACCGATTCCCGATTTAAATCTCTATATCTTAGATGAGAATCTGGAACCAATGCCGATAGGAGTTCCTGGGGAAATCTACATTGGCGGTGCGGGAGTGACACGGGGTTATCTGCATCAGCCTCGTTTGAGTTCAGAGAGATTTATTCCCGACCCCTACGCCAAAACTCCTGGTAGTCGTCTATATCGCAGTGGAGATTTAGCGCGTCGTCTACCGAATGGCGACCTAGAATATCTCGGACGCGCCGACCAGCAAGTTAAAATACGCGGTTTTCGGATTGAACCAGGTGAAATTACTGCTGTTGTCAGCACTCACCCCCAAGTAAAAGAAGCCTTAGTCACCGTAGGAAAAGCTGCAAATGGAGATAATCGGCTCATTGCTTACTTTATCTCTAATAGCGATTCAGACCTGAAAACCGTCTTACCAGAGTTTTTAAAGAGCAAATTACCAGACTATATGATTCCAGGGGTCTTTGTGCCACTAGAAGCCATTCCCTTAACAGTTAACGGCAAAGTAGACTACAAAGCTTTACCTGCACCCGATTGGAGTTGGACAAGTAAACCTTATATTGCACCTAGAAATGAGCAAGAAGCAACTATCTGTTCCCTGATAGCTAGTTTATTGCAAATAGAACGGGTAGGAATTACCGATGATTTCTTTGAAATTGGCGGAGATTCCCTGTTAGTTACCCAATTAGCCATCCGTTTGCGCCAAACCTATCAAACCGAGTTTCCCTTAACTCAATTATTCACCCATCGTACTCCAGAAGCGATCGCTCTTTTACTAGCAACTTCTGCATCTGTGCAAACAACCACCGATATTCCCAAAGCCTCGCGTCAACGCCGTTCTGTAAACTTAAGCGATGACGGCATATTAGTTAAAGGTAATGGGTAATAGACCAATCACCAAAACAAAGGAGCCTAAAAAACCATGAGTAACAACGAACACAACGACGAAACTATTTATCTTGTAGTAGTCAATCATGAAGAACAATATTCAATTTGGCCGAAATGGAAACAGGAACTGCCATTAGGATGGAAATCTGTAGGCAAAGAAGGCTCTAAAACTGAATGTTTAGCCTATATCGAAGAAGTATGGACAGATATGCGTCCTTTAAGTTTGCGTCAGGCGATGCAAGAAGCATCTGCTCATCCTGAATTGTAAAACTTAACTTAGAGATTGAGGACTAGAAGTTCGTAGTAAGGACTTTAGTCCTTATTTTCTAAGCACTTTAGTGCTTACTACAAACCCTCAAAACTAGCTTGACAAAGTACTAGGGAATGCGAAGAATCAAAACCATACCCAATTGCTCAATGACTAAAATTCCCAAAATAATCCATCAGATTTTTTTTCTGGGAGAAGCAGCCATACCAGAAAAATATCGTCGCTATCATCAAACAGTTTTGCAGCATCACCCAGAATGGGAACATCAATTTTGGGATGAAGCCAGAGCAAAAAAATTTATGGCAGATAATTATCCCTGGTTTCTGCCAATATTTGATGCTTATCCCCATAAAATTCAACGTTTTGATGCCATACGCTATTTTATCCTTCATCATTATGGAGGTTTCTATATTGATATGGATATTGAATGCCTCAAACCACTTGATGATTTATTAGCAGATTTTGAGCTTGTGCTTTCAAAATTAGTTTGCTTTAGTAATGCCATTATGGGCAGTGTTCCAGGACATCCTCTCTGGCTAAAAGTCTTCGAGGAATTACAAAAACGCAAAGATAATTCAGCCCAAAATACCATGCCTTATTATGTAGGCCACAGCACCGGGCCTATCATGTTAAATGATTCCGTAGTAGCAAGTAAATTCCATGAAAGTCCCACAGTTCGTATATGCCCAGGTTACATTTTTGAACCAGGTGCTCCAATGGAACTTAACGGCAAAATCTTCAAGAGCCAGCCTAGCTCAGAGACTTATACCATACACCACATGACTACTTCTTGGTTGCCTGCAAAACACCAGATAACCAGAGCTTTATTCGGTATGATTTTAGAACCATACTGGTTCTTTCGCTCTTTCTTCAAAAGTACTGTCTAATTTTTTGCCTGGGCTTGTTTATAAAATACTGGAGTTTAGACTAAAAGCGATAGGAGAGAACGCAAATCAAAAGAAATTAGAGGTTAAAAATATTATCTTGTCAGCCTTAAAGCATCCTGACCTTTAACAATTATTGTGTAGTATACCTATTCAGAAAACAATACAATAATGATAATCATAAAAAGGGTGGGAGAGAAACGAGCGTCGCTCGTTTCTCTCCCACCTCCCCCTATTCGATTATCATTATC